>JAAYIT010000152.1 GCA_012523295.1 Porphyromonadaceae bacterium
TAAGGTTTGTAATCGTCTGCAGAGCAGTTGATACAAAGCTATAAAAAAAAGCACAAATGTTGAGTAAACGCACTAAATTTTCATGCTCGTGGGTGTTGGAAAATCATGTGGGTTTCATACGATTAAAATTTATTCTTTACATTAAGGACGTATGGAGCACGCCATTAATCGTTTTCTTAGGTTTGAGACTATTCTTAAATGGCTGTTTCATACAGTTATATTCTTTTTTTAAATTAAAGTCGTATGGAACACGGCATTAATCATATCCTTAGGTTTAAGATTTGTCTTAAATGGCTGTTTTATTGTAACAAATTTCCTGTTCTTAGGTGTATTTTGGGTCTTATAAATTCCTCACATATTTTTTGAACTGATCTCCTCTGTCTTCGTAGTTTTTAAACAAATCAAAACTTGCGCAACAGGGAGAAAGCAGCACCGTTTCACCCGGATCGGCTAATTCATAAGCCGTTTTCACACATTCTTCCATCGACTTCACATCGACTATCTTTTCCACTTTCCCGTCAAAAAACGCGTGTAGCCTGCTATTGTCCGCTCCCAAAAAGATAAGTGCAGTTACTTTTTCTTTCACCAACTCTTCAATTTCTGAATAATCATTCCCTTTGTCTGTTCCACCAAGTATCAGAACCACAGGTGATTGTATGCTTTGTAGCGCATACCAGCATGAGTTGACATTCGTAGCTTTGCTGTCGTTGATATACACCACGTTTCGCACCGTAGCCACATACTCCAATCGGTGTTCCACTTGATGAAAATCCTGTAAGGACAGGCGAATGCTTTTTTTGCGAATATTGATGACCGAAGCTGCTAACGCGGCTGCCATTGAGTTATATGTGTTGTGGATACCTTTGAGTGAAAGTTTCGTAGTAGGCATAATTAAAGAATTGTTTAATGTATTAATAACCAGCTGGTTGTTTTCTATAAATGCTTTTGATTTTTCTGTTTTTTCCAGTGAAAACGGGTAAAGTGTGGATTTAATTTTCCGTTTTTTCAATTCCTCTTGAATCACTTTGTCTCCGCTCCAAAAGATAAAAGCATCTTTTTCTGTTTGATTTTGTACTATTCTGAATTTTGAATCGATGTAGTTTTGAAAATTATAATCGTATCTGTCTAAATGATCGGGAGTTATGTTAAGTAAAATGGCGATATCGGCTTTGAATTTTGTCATCCCGTCAAGCTGAAAACTGCTCAACTCCACAACATAATAATCGTAATTATATTCAGCCACTTGCATAGCCAAACTGTTGCCAACATTTCCTGCCAATCCTACATTCAATCCGGAATTTTTAAGAATATGGTAGGTTAGCATTGTTGTTGTTGTTTTCCCGTTGCTGCCGGTGATACAAATCATTCTTGCATCGGTATATCTCCCCGCGAATTCTATTTCTGAGATGATCGGAATTCCCTTTTCAGCTATTTTTTTCACAATCGGTGTCTTATCCGAAATTCCGGGACTTTTTATCACTTCATCGGCTTTCAAAATCATCTCTTCCGTGTGCTGTTTTTCTTCCCACTGAATATTGTATTTGTCAAGAATGTCTTTGTTTTCCTGCTTAATGACTCCGTAATCGGATACAAAAACTTCGAAACCCTGTTTTTTTGCCAAAACAGCTGCTCCGACACCGCTTTCTCCCGCTCCTAATATGGAGATATGCCTCCTAACCTCACCGACTTTTATGTCGGTAACTTTGACCTGATGTAGAGATTTTAGGAAATAAGGATTATTATTTTTTTGCTCGTCAGTCATGAATTATTTAATCATCATTTTTTACCCAAAAGTTATAATCGTACCACTTGGCTTGATTTTTTTTAGCAATAATAATTTTACGCTCTTTAGGTTTTTCCATCTGATTGCTTTGTGGATTGTATTCTAATGTGTTTTCATTATCGTAAATTACTATTACGCCTTGCTCATCACATGTTTCCAACAAAAGAACTTTTATCGTAAATTTATTTTTGTTTTTTGCTATTACTATACCTCTTGCATCACATGTGTTGTTGAAGTAGTTATCTTCTTGTAAACTTGATATATATCCGTATGGATAATTGAATAAAACAGTATCACCGATATTATATTTAGCTAATTCTTCTTCTTTCTGTTTGGTTTTATTTTCTGCTGCTTGTTTCCAATATGCTTTTTTAGCTGATAATTGCTCATCCAATTTAATGTCGTTTAGTGTTAAACTCCTGTGGTAGCTTGTTAAAATAATATCGCTCATATCATCGGGATGAAATACACCCAAATTGTTGAAATAATGCGAAAGCCTTGATTCCCGCCAAAGCCCCCAATTATTTCTAATCCACATACCTAATCCAGCATGAGTATTTGCGGAAAACGTGCTTTCCGACCAGAATATAGCCATTTCCTTAATGGTGTCAGGTAGAATTATATCTATTTGTTCAATGCAATCGGATAAATCTTTTGGAATATAAACTCCATTGATAGTGTCTGCCGATAGCCAGCTTTTATCATCAGTCTCATATAGGGCTTTACTTGTTGTACTGCAGCTTATAAAAATCAAAAAGATAAAACTAAAACCTATTTTGAATTTCATTGTTTTGTAATTATAAAATTCGGTTCATTTTTGCTATTTATCTTAAATGCTCAAAAGTCCCCCTACGGGGGATTTAGGGGGCTACCTTACCTTCAACGTTATAATCGTAATCGCTGCCAATATAATCCCAATCAACCAAAATCTGACCACCAATTTTGATTCGTGAACCGGCTGAAACGGTCGGTTTATAATTGCTTTGATACCCGATTTTCCACCTACTTGAAAATGGTGGTGTATTGGCGACATCAAGAAAATCCGCTTCCCTTCACCGTATTTCTTTTTGGTGAATTTAAAATATCCGCGCTGCAAAATCACCGAAAGACTTTCTATGAAAAACAAACCACACAGTATTGGAATCAGCAATTCCTTGTGAATGGCTATAGCAAAAACTGCAATAATTCCTCCCAATGTCAAACTCCCTGTATCGCCCATAAACACTTGCGCGGGATACGAGTTGTACCACATAAATCCGATTGTGGCGCCGATTAAAGCACCGGCAAATACGACCATTTCTCCTGTTCCGGGAATGTACATAATATTCAGGTAGCCGGCGTAATTTACGTTGCCGGAAAGGTACGCGAGCACCCCGAGTGTGACGCCGATTATCGCCGTCGAACCGGACGCGAGTCCATCCATCCCGTCCGTGAGATTCGCGCTGTTCGAAACAGCTGTAACTACTAATATGGCCATGAATACGAACAAAATCCAACCGTATCGTTGTGCTTTATCGCCTGCCCATTTGAAAGCGTTGGCGTAGTCTAAATTGTTGTTTTTGAAAAAAGGAATAGTCGTTTTGGTCGATTTTACATTTTCAGTTTTATAGCTCACATCTTCTACTCGCTGTGTGGTAGCGCCAATGTGCTCAACATTCTCACGTATAACGGCTTGCGGGCTTAAATAAAGGGTCAATCCTACGATTAATCCTAAACCAACCTGACCAAAAATTTTAAATTCTCCCTTCAGCCCTTCTTTGTTGCGGTATATTTTTTTCAAATAATCATCCAAAAACCCAATAATTCCCATCCAAACGGTTGTTATCAGCATCAGAATGGTGTAGATATTTGTCAAATCTGCAAACAGAAGTGTTGGTACCAAAATGGCGAGAATTATGATAAGTCCTCCCATTGTTGGAGTCCCTTTTTTCTGGAGTTGATCTTCCATTCCGAGGTCGCGGATGGTTTCTCCGATTTGCATTTTTTGTAGCCAATTGATAATTTTCCGACCGAAAATCATTGCTACAACCAATGCTAAGATAAACGCCGAACCTGTTCTGAATGAGATAGATATGAACATTTGCTGTCCGGGGATATCATAGAAACGATCTAAGTAGTTAATTAAATGGTATAACATTTATATTTATGATTTGATTGTTGTTTTCGATTTACAAAGGAAATTATAACTTATTCCAAAATTACTTTAACTCTTTTTTCCTGTCCTTGTTGATTGTGTGCTAAATTTTAAACTTCTATTTCGAAACAGCTAAAAGCACTTCTTCTTTATCATCAAAATGATGTTTTACTCCTCGGATAATTTGGTAATTTTCATGCCCTTTGCCTGCAACGAGCACCACATCGTCTTTTTGTGCAATGGCACAGGCTGTTTTTATCGCCTCCCTGCGGTCAACAATTGTGAGACTTTTCGTTTTTTGTTCGGAATCCAATCCCTCGAGCATATCATTGAGAATAGCCATCGGTTCTTCATCACGCGGATTGTCAGAAGTGAGAATGGCTTTCCAACTTCCATCTACAGCTTCTCGCGCCATCATCGGGCGTTTTCCTTTGTCGCGATTTCCGCCGCATCCCACCACAGTAATCAACCTTCCGTTTCCTTGTAAAATTTCATTGATTGTGGAAATCACATTGTTCAGCGCATCGGGTGTATGGGCGTAATCGACTATCGCGGTGAAACCTCCGGGAGCTTTTATTGTTTCAAATCTCCCCGAAACTGATTTCAACGAACTGATTATCCGCAGCACTTCCAATTCATCTTGTTCAAGCAGCATTGCCGTACCGAAAACTGCCGTTAAATTGTATGCATTGAAGTTTCCGATAAACGGCACATGGATTTCTTTTCCGTTCATTTCCAATAGCATGCCATCAAAACTATCCTCCAAAATTTTGGTTTTGAAATCTGCCATCCCGCGGGTAGAGTAGATGTGTTTCGAAGCTTTGGAGTTTTGCAACATGACTAATCCATTTTTATCATCGACATTTGTCAGTGCAAAAGCATTTTTATCCAATTCATCGAAAAAGCGTTTTTTAGCTTTCAGGTATTTTTCAAAAGTTTCATGATAATCAATGTGATCGCGGGTCAGGTTCGAAAAGACAGCACCATCAAACTCCAAACCGGCTATTCGTCGTTGTTCTACGGCATGTGAACTCACCTCCATAAACGCGTATTCGCAACCTGCATCAGCCATTTTTCTCAATAACCTGTTCAGTTCCAACGCATCGGGCGTGGTGTGTGTAGCTTCGATAATTTCGCTGTTTATATAGTTCTGTACGGTGGAAAGCAACCCTACGTTGTAGCCTAATTCTCTGAACAATTTGTAAAGTAAAGTTGCAATGGTGGTTTTTCCGTTGGTTCCTGTAATGCCGACTAAAGTCAACTCTGAAGAAGGATAGCCGAACCATGCCGAAGCCGCCTTTCCCAATGTCTCCGAGCTGTCTTTGACTTTTATATATGTCATGTTTTTTGCCGGTTCGTAAGGAATTTTTTCACAAAGAATAGCTTTGGCCCCTTTTTCAATAGCAGCTTGAATAAAAGAATGACCGTCAACAGTTGTGCCTCGTGTAGCTACGAAAAGATTTCCCAGCTCCACTTTTCGTGAATCAAATTGAATCCCTGAGATTTTAATGGAAATATCTCCAATAACTTTTTCGACTTTGATATTTTGTAAAATGTCAGTTAAAATCATTTTAATTCAATTGTTATGGTCTGTCCTTTGCTTATTTTTGTTCCTGCCGGAATGTTTTGTGAAACTACTTTTCCAACACCCGAAAAATTGACACTTAAACCAACTTTCTCACTTAGGAAAATAGCATCTTTTGCGCCCATCCCAATCAGGTTTGGAGCTGTTTTTTCTTGTACTTTCACACCATTTAATTGGATAGTATTATCGTTTTTTGCAATTGTAACCCATTCGTTATTTGTCGATAGGATAGGCTGATTCAGGTTTTTCATCACAGATTCCAAAGCAACCGAATTGCCCGACTTTAGTATCGGAGCTTTATGTGCCAACAAAGCGCTGTCTGTTTTGAAGTCGATAATTGTAGATTTTGTGTCAATTGCCGAAATCCGTTCAGCGATATTTTTTACCACCACTCCAGCCATTAATCCTCCGGAAGGCGCTCCAATGCGAGGCTCCCGAATTACAACTATACACGTGTATTTGGGATCTTCATACGGGAAAAAACCACAGAACGAAACTTGATGCGACTTGCCACCCGACGTGTAACCCGCTGCTCCTTTGGAGATTTGGGCGGTTCCTGTCTTTCCGGCAATTCGGACATAAGGAGAATGGACAACTTTGCCTGTACCGTATTTTGGATTTTCCACCACTCCGAGCAGCGCTTTTCGTACATCTTCCAATGTGCTTGGTTTGCAGATTTGCTCTTTGATTACTCGAGCAGAAAACTCTTTGACCAAAATTCCGTTTTGATTGATTGATTTCACGAATAACGGTTCGATAAATCTACCGTTATTTGCTATTGCATTGTAAAATGCCAATGTGTAAATAGGTGCTATCTGAACTTCATATCCTATTGACATCCAAGGCAGTGTGCTGACGGACCAATAATAGTTTTTGTCATTTGGATGGCGAATAAACGGTTTTGCAGAACCGGGAAGATAAAGTTCAAACGGCTCATTCAATCCCATGCTGTATAATTTGTCAATGAATTTTCCCGGGTTATTTCCATAGGCATTCACTACCGTTCTCGAAATTCCGACATTGGAAGAAGCGTTCAGCGATTGCTCGAGCGTAATGTCTCCATAGCCGCCTCTGTGTGCGTTGTGGTCGCGCATCGTGGCTCTGCCGAATTTATAGAGTCCATTTCCCGTTGCTATTACGTCAGATAATTTTGCTTTTCCATCATCCAAGACCGCCATAAGTGATACTGTTTTGAATGTTGAACCCGGTTCCACTTTGTCGGCTACGGCTCCATTTCTGTTTTCAGTGTAACTACCATCCCGGTTTCTGTCCATATTTACAATGGCTTTAATTTCACCGGTTTTTACTTCCATAACGATTGCATAACCTGTCTGAGCTTCTATTTCGCGTAGTTTTTCAAGCAAGGCTTTTTCCGCAATGTCCTGCATATCCACATCGATTGTGGAAACAATATCCATTCCATCAATCGGCTCTACCTGTGTGACTTCCTGCCATCTGTTTGCTACTTTCTGCCTTGAGGAAACACCCGGAGTGCCTTTCAGATAATCTTCAAACCCGAGTTCAAGACCATTTTTCCCGCCCATTGTTTCATCCGCGTAAATATCGCCAATAGTGCGTGAAGCAAGTGTAGTGTAAGGTTTTACACGTGTGAATCTTACTTTATAAATCAACCCGCTTTTGTTTCGCCCCAACTTGAAAAGCGGAAATCTCCGAATGTCTTTCAACTGTTCGTAACTGATACGATTTTTGTAAAACTGAAAACTTCCGTCTTTCTTTTTGTAAGCATTAATCAAGTCCCGCTTATAGGCTGCTTTCGATTTGTCTTTGAAGTAATTTGCCAAACTTTCTGCAAGCGTATCGACATTTTCATAAAAAAGCGAACCGTCATTCAGATGCAAAGCGGGTACTCGCGTATCCATATACACTAAATAGGTGGGAATGGAACTTGCCATTAACTGACCGCCGGCGGAGTATATATTTCCTCGGTTTGGACGTACAATAATATCATCTTTGCTTTTGCTTTTGCTCAATTCAAGCCATTTGTCACGTTCAACGGTTTGGATTTTTACGATGTTAATGACAATCAACACCATAATCCCAACTATCATCAGGTAAATAGCTGAAAATCTTCCAATTATTTTTCTTCCGGGTTCGGTCATCGAATGATTTCTTCGTTTTTAGTGGTGTCTTGTTTTATCTTTTCGGTTGCTTTTTCATGTTCTTCTTTGGCTTTGAGCAGCATTTCTTCTTTCTTCAAATCAGGTTCTTCAATCACAATCGGTGCTAACGAACTTTCCTTCAGATCAAGCCCTTTAGAGTTTACGTAATCCAATACGTAGGTTCGTCTTCCTAACGTTGTGAGCTTGGCTGAAATTGTAAGTGATTCAAATTTAATGTCTTGCAGTTCGCTTTTTAGCTTCACTTCTTCAGCAACCAGCAGTTCGCATTTGTATCTGTTGTTGATATAAAATATTGTCAATACGAACAAAAGCAGAAAGAGTTTAATTTGTTTTTGAAAGAATTTTTTGTTTAAGATATTCCCATTAAGGAAATCACGGAAACTGCTCGATTTAAGCTCCGAAAAATCTTCATTTCCTTTAATGGTCTCTATTATTTTTTTCCAAAAACTCATTTTAATTTAATTGAATAGTAATTTCGCTAAAATGGCTGTATTTGTTGTTCGTTTTTAAGAATCCCGACCAAACGAATAGGGAGCTTAACTAACTTAACTTCTCGGCTACCCTCAATTTTGCACTTCTTGCTCTCGGATTTCTCTTGATTTCAGCATCAGACGCTACAATGACTTTATTGTTGATAGCTTTCAATGGCGCCTGAATGTTGCCGAAGAAGTCCTTCTTCACTTTCCCTTCAAAATTTCCGGATCGAATGAAATTTTTTACCAATCGATCTTCAAGTGAGTGATATGTTAATATCGCCAACCTACCGCTTGGGTTTACTAATTCCACGCTTTGCAAAAGCAGTTCTTTAAGCACTTGCATCTCATTATTTACCTCTATGCGCAATGCCTGGAACATTCTTGCCATCTCTTTTTTTTCTCTTTCACGTGGAAAAAAAGGCTTCATTATTTCGAGAAATTGCTCGATAGTTTCAATTCGTTTTGTAGCGCGTGCTTTCACGATAGCAGATGCTATTCGGCGTGAGTTATGTATTTCTCCGTACAAATAGAAGACATCAGCCAGCTTTTTTTCACTGTATTCGTTCACTATTTTTTCGGCTGTAAGCGTTGAACGTGTGTTCATTCGCATATCTAATTTTCCGTCGAATCGAAAAGAAAAACCACGCTCCGGTTCATCAAAATGGTGGAAAGAAACACCTAAATCGGCTAATATTCCATCCACTTTTTCTACTCCGTGATATTTAAGAAAATTACTTAAATACCTAAAATTACTTCTCACAAAAATGAATCGTTTGTCATCGATAACATTTTGCAGCGCTTCTTCATCTTGATCAAAACCAAATAATTTGCCGTTTTCCCCCAATTGTTTCAAAATCTCTCTTGAATGGCCTCCACCGCCGAATGTCACGTCCACGTACACGCCGTCAGGCTTGATTGCCAAACCGTCGATAGTTTCAGTGAGGAGAGCGGGAATGTGGTACATTTTATTTACGATTTAGAATTTAATAATTTACGATTGCAGTTTAGGCATTTAGTGGATATATTTATTCACTAAATTTCAGGTGATAAGCGTGTTAGAGAATTCCCTTTTTTAAGTCGCTTTTAATTTATTATCTCTAATAATTAGTGCTTTTTGTAATTTTGCTTGTGAGAAAATTGAAGTACCGGATTAGTCAATTTATTTATTTACTGCTGTTTGTCACAATCGTAAATCGTAAATAAAAAAAATCGTAAATTCTTTACTGGGTTGTCATTTTTTCTTTTAATCTTTTCGCAAAATCATCTTTTGATAGCTTGACTTCTTCGTATCGTTTTCTGCCCCATACTGCAAATCTGTCCATCATTCCTACAAAAAGTACTTCGTTATTCTCAATCCCAATCATTTCCAAGTATCTTTTTGAAATCAAAACCCGGCCTTGACTGTCGATATCCAACCATTCGGCATCGGAAACAAATTGCATCAATAGGAGTTGATCATCGGCATCCCATTCGTCCAAATTTGACTTCAAATCTTCGATTTTTTTATTCCAAATGCTTTCCGGATAGAGGACCAAGCAGTCATTATCTGCATCTTTTCGCATCACGAGCCGTTCGTTTTCCCATTCGGGAAGCAATTTTCGGTAAACGGACGGAACAAACACACGTCCCTTTACATCGGCTTTTGCATCGTATTTACCTATAAATGTTGACATTGATTTTATTGGATAATATTTTCCAACGGTAAAAATAGTTATTATTTTTGAAATTCCCCATTTTTCCCCACTAATATTTATCAACAAAGTTATCAACAGTCTGTTAGCTGTTTTATCAACAGATTTATGAACAATGAAAAGGTTTTTAAATAATGATTTGGAAGATTAAAATATCAGTAAATCAATTAGATAAGGATTTATTTTCAAAAAGTGGAGTATGCTTTGTGAAAAGTGGGGGAAATTTTTGCAGTTAGCTGTTGATAATGGAGAGTAAAAATTGTATTTTTGTGGATTCAAAAAATTGAGTTGTATGGAAAACGATGAAATCATGCGATTGGACGTCGATGAGATATTGAAAGCGAAGCTTCCGAATAAGAAATTGCCTCGATTTGTGGTGAATTATTTGAAAAAGATTGTGCATCAAGACGAGATGAATGCATTTTTTCAAGAAGCACACGGCTTGAAAAACATCGATTTTATTGAAAAGACGATTTACGACCATTTGCAGTCAGGAGCCGATTTTGAAGGGTTGGAGAATCTTCCACCGAAAGACGGACGATACATTTTTGTGAGTAATCATCCGCTCGGCGGGCTTGACAGCTTGATTCTCGGATTGGTTTTAGGGCGACATTACGATGGGAAAGTGAAGTTTTTTGCCAATGATATTTTAATGTTTCTAAAACCGATGCAGGATATGTTTTTGCCCGTAAATAAAGGTGGAAAAGGCGGCAATGTACGAGAAAACGCGCGAGCGGTGGACGAGTTTTTCCGCTCAGATAATCATCTAATTATGTTTCCCGCGGGCGCCAATTCACGTAAAATAAACGGGAAAATTCAAGATTTACCATGGGTTAAAACCTTTGTAACCAAAGCGTTGCAATACCAACGCGACGTTGTTCCGATTACTTTCGAAGCTCGTAACTCTAATTTTTTCTACAACCTGTCAAAAATCCGTACCAAACTCGGTCTGCCTAACTTGGAAATGCTCTATTTGGTTGACGAAATGTACAAGCAACGCGGGAATCGCTTCAACGTAAAAATCGGGAAGACCATCCCGTACACAACGTTTGATAAAAGTAAAACGCACTATGAGTGGGCGAATTGGGTAAGAGAGAAGGTGGTTCCCTAAATCCCCCGTTAGGTGAAGTTTATTTCGAATCCTTGAAGGATTTATTAAGCGGCAGCCACATGTATGTAACCGCCGCTAATTATTTAAAGACTAAATCCAAACGACAAACCGCCCCAAGGCAAAATCCCTCCCGGTGTTATAAAGGGTGTGGCACCGATTCGGAAAAGAAAACCCCCGTTTCGGGGCTGATATCGATAGCCTAATCTTACTGCGGGCAATGCAATTCCGGCGGAAAGTGGAACGAAGCAACTAACTCCGGTTTCAAAATGATGCGACGTACGACCTAAAAGTAAATTCGCGGATGGTGTCAAACAGGTAGAAGCGCCGTAGCTCACGTCATTAATCTTGATGTCCGTAACATACTCAAAACCCCCTCCGACAGCCAATTTTAGTGAGTTTGAAAAAGGAATTAAGTGATCGAAGTTTAGTGAGTAAAGCAAGGAATTTCCTCCCAACTCAAAATACAGCGAATTGCGTTTTAACGGGGCTTCGGCATACGTTTCTACATCCTGCGCTTGAATGGTTACCACGATGCAAAGCGTGATAGCGATAAAAAATAGTTTTTTCATACTTGTGTGATGTGAATAATGAATAGATTTTTTCTTAAATGATGCAAAAGTATCAAAAATCCCTCATTTTAAAACTATTTTTTTTATGTTTTTTAATTAGCTCTTATGTGTTCCTGTATTAGCCGTTTAGTTACAGTTACTTTGAAGTAGTTGTTACTTAGCTACCTCTCCAAATAATTCGATATGCTCATCCACATACCTTGCGATAATGGCGGTTTGCTCCTCTTCTATTTCGAAAAAGCGCTCTTCCAACTCGTCAAACTGCTCAAAATCAACATACATGGCTGTAAATTCCTCTTCGGTGGTTTGTCGTTCAAGCTCCTCGGTGTGAAAATCGTAAATTTCCTTGGCTTTGTAGATAATTTTCGCGAGCTCCGTTGCGCCAAACTGTTTTAATGCCTTTGCCACGGGATTTCCGAAAATATAACCACCGTAGCCGTTTTGGATCAACTGCACAAAACCGCCCTGCATCACTTCCTCACGCAAAAAATGGTAGGCGAGAAGCGTGTGCTGATTGCCGTTTAGCAGGTGCATATTCTCGGCATTCAGATTTCCGCCCAATGCCTCCAAATAAGCATCAATAAATACGTGCAGAAATTCGTCTATGCCGGCTGAACCGGCTTGCTGAAGTTTGATTTCGGGGATTTGTATCATGTTGAATTATGAAATTATAGAAATTGTGAAGAAGCTAAATGGTTATTACTTATATGTTTTACTAAATAAACTCTGTTATTTCCAACCTGATAAATTGAGAAAAAAACATACCATGTTGTATTTCTGTTTTTCCGAAATGCGCAGTAAAACATATCTTTTCCAAATTTTTCAAATTGAATAGGAGCAGGTTTTTTTATTCTCAAACCTAATGAATTAATGATTTCATCCATAAGTTCATCCACGTATCTAAGCGCATTTTCTTCAAAGCCAAAATACTCTTCTTCATAAAGAATATTTGTCAACTCATTAAAATACTCAAGTGTTTCAGGAAGAAAAATTACTCGCATGTGCTATTTTTTTTAGCATAAAGTTTACGAATATGAGCTTTTGCTCCTTCTCTAAATTCCTCCGCACTTATAGCCCTATGGTAATCAGCATCAGGCTCTAACACTTTTTCAGCAGTTAAATGAAATGTTTCATTTTTTCCTCTTTGGATAATAATGCTTTCGCTTTTAGCTAAATCCAAATACTTTTTCATATTATTGCGTAATTCCGCGCTACTAATCACTATCATATCTTGTTGTTTTATGTACATTATAAAGTACAAATATATTTTTATTTATATAAATTCAATCATAAATTATACGTTTTTAACGTTAATTTAATATCTCTGAACCATATTTGGGTAAACTCACCTTCAATTTTCCGTCTTTCAACGTAAATTTACTGCCGAAATTGGCTTTGAAATTTCCTTGCAGGTTGGCGGGGATTTCTATTTCCAATTCCTTGGGTTGCGGGCTGTTATTGATTAAGATTAGGACTTTTTTATCGAAATATTTGCGGGCAAAAATCCACGTGTCCGTCGTAACTTGCAAGTTGATAAAATCGCCGTAAACAAGTGCGGGATTGGTGTTGCGAAGGCTGGTAAGTTTGGTCACTTTTTCCAATAATTGTTTCTCGCGTGTGTTCAATCCGTCGAATTTCATCATGCGTCGGCAGTCGGGGTCGTTGGCGCCGGTCAAGCCGATTTCGTCGCCGTAAAAAATCACGGGAACGCCCGGAATGGTGAGAATAAACGTCTGCATCAGAGCCATTTTGTCGTAAGCGGTGCTGTCGGTAATGCCGATTTCGCGCTCCCAGCCGGCTTTTTTGCTATCTTCGCCAAATTTCAAATCGCCGGAAGCCAATGCCATAAAGCGCGGTTTATCGTGATTGCCGGAAATGTAGCCCATCAAATTGTGCGAGCCGTAGGTTTTCAAACTGCTTTGTAGCACGGCATTCACGCGTTGCAAATCGGGAACGCCCACGCCAGCGAAACTCGTGTTGGCATCTTCAAACACGTTGAAATCAAACTGTCCGTCGAGCATTCCGGTGCTTAAATAGCTGTTAATCAGTTCAGGACTTCCGTACGTTTCTCCGATTTGGTACAGGTTTTTGCCTTGGTTGTTTTCCTTGATTTTCTTGGTGAGCGTGCGCCAAAACGGTAAATCAACGTGCTTGCAGGCATCGTGGCGGAAGCCGTCGAGCTTAAATTCATTGAGCCAAAACAGCGCGCTGTCGGTCATCATTTCAATGACGGTGGGGTTTGAAAAATCAATCGTCGGCATAAATGTGTCGAACCACGTGCTCAAGCGGTGGTCGTTCCATCGCTCGGTGTTGAGCGTGCCGTCCGGCAAATAAAGCGACGTGAAATATTGCGGAAACTGCTTGTAGAGCGGATTTTCTTCGTGCACGTGGTGCGCCACGTAGTCAAGCAACACGTTCATGTTTTTGGAATGGGCGTCCGCCACCAAACTTCTCAGTTCATCATTGCTTCCGAAACGGTCGTCCACTCGGCTGAACGAAACGGGCCAATAGCCGTGGTACCCGCTGAATTTCGTTTTCATCGGGGCGTAAAAGCCGTACGGTTCGTCGGGATTTTGGTTGAGCGGTGAAATCCAAAGCGTGTTGACGCCCAGTTTTTGGAAATAACCGTCGTTAATCACTTGTTGTAAGCCGGCAAGGTCGCCACCGAAAAAATCGACTTTCGGATTGACGTCGGGTCGGTTCATCGGTCGGTCGTTGTCGGTATTTCCGTTTTTGAACCTATCCACGAGCATAAAATACATGATTTGCGCGTGGCGGTCGTGGCGCGTTATCTCGGACGATTTGGTGAGAGTTTTCCCGTGTTCGAGCGGAACAAGCACGTCGTTGCTCACGCCCCACTCGTTTACCGCCCACACACGAACGAAAGAACGGGCTGTTTTCCCCGCTTCTCGCGGAATGGCAACGGTGATTTTACCGTTTTCCGTTTTCACGAAATCAGCAGGCAACAGGTAGTTTTGCCAATACGCGAAAACCGATTTCACGTTATTTTGAGTGGTAAGCGTGAATTTACCGCTTTCGATTTTATCGGTTTCGAGCCTCGGGAATTTATCGGAATTGCCCGCCACTTGCAGAATGGAATTGAATTTCCCGTAGCCGTTGTCCACTTTATTCGGGTTGTTCGGGTCGTGGTTCCAATCGCCGTCGAGCGCCATTTGGTACAAGTACGTTCCGGGGCTGATATTCAGCGTGGCGGTGTACAATCCGCTGTCGTTCAGCGCCAAATCGGGCGATAGATTGGGCGCCCAATCGTTCATCTGTCCGGCGATTTGCACTTTTTTGTACGTTTTCCCCTGCGGATTAAACGAGAAAACGTAATCTACTTTGTCGGTTTTACGACACGGAATGGCGTACGGAACGCCTTTTATCCAAATGTTTATATTGAAAAAATGGGGTGTTTCCGACGTTACGTTTAGGCGGATTTTATACTTTTTATCCACCAAAACCACCGGAATTTCGGCGGAACTCACGCTGTCAATTTCTCTGGGGTCAAGGATAAAATCTTGCGTAACAAGCGTGTTTTCGCCCATCGATAGCGTGGTCAACGTGTTCAAATTCAGGTTGTTTTCGCCTTCGGGCGGAAGGTTGAGCGCTTGCTTTTCGCAGGAAATTGCAGTGAGAACTAAAAGAATTGTTACCACAAATTGAAATGGTCGGCAACTGCAATTATGTTTTAAAATGGTATTCATACTTGTGATTGTTTAATAAGTGTTACATCTTCAAAAATGTCTAATTTAATCAGTTCCCATATTTTTCCTCGTAGGCAGATAGGGTCAAAATCATCGTCCGCAAAATTGAAATTTGTTAGATTATCAAGTATTTCATTTCTGTTGTGAGTGTATTCAAACTGCTTTTTGTGTAATTCAATCATTTCATTCAATGAAAATTTTCCGAGTAATTCATGTAAATCCCAAAAATCTTTCTTTCGTCCGCTCCGAGAGATTACATCTATTTTCATGGCAACAATATCTTCAAGTTTAGCCATTCTGATACCATCGATTATCTCATATTCTGTATTCATTTCATCATAATAATACAAATCGAGTTTTACAAAGTCAATTTGCGAATTTCCAATAAAATAAGATTTTCCAAAGCCTATAATGTCTGTTTTGTCGGGCATTGAGAAATATTGAAAATTATTTTGCAAATAGTCTTCAATGCGTGAAAAATCCAAACTTCCGTAAGGTGCATTGGTGAATAAATCTATGTCTACTGATTTTCTATGCCCCAATCGTAAACTCAACGAAGTTCCGCCTACCAATCGGAATGGCATAAAAATATATTCTTGCATCAATTTCAAAAGTGTTGATTTAAGAAGTGGTGTAACTGTGTTGTAATGTAGTGTTGGACGATTGACCATTTTTTTCTGGAATTAGGTGTTGTAATCATTTTCGATTTCTTCTTTTTCGAAACCATAAAATCGTGATATTTCTTCTTTTTCTGCTTTGTTTCCACGTTCTCTAACTCGCATTATTACCGCGTTCTTTTGTTTTTCCCAATTAATTTTATCAAAATCGGTATCCCAAAAAAGCATTTTCCGAATATTCGGTTTGCTTATATTGTTGTCTTTCGCTTTCTGCTTTTCTATTTCAAAATAGGTTTGCAAAATGGATAAAAATCCTTCATCCAAACTCAGCGCTTTTTCTAATTTCAGGGCGTTGGGAACGGAAATTCTACGCGTTCCCGCAATTATGTTATTGATTGTTTGGTACGGCACTCCGGCTGAAACGGCTAATTCCCGCTGTGTCCGGTTTGTTTTATTTAATTCATACTCAATGAATTTTCCCGGATTTATTCCTTTAAGTATTTCGATTTTTTTATCCATTTTACAGCAATTAATCATTTGCAAATATAAACAAAATTGTTTATATTTCCCATTTTAACTTATTGAAATCCCTAATCTACTTCAATACCCCATTCCAAACTGCCAAAGCGGAACAATATTCATAAATCCAAACTCTATGTCGTCCTTGACTACAAAGCTGTTTGGCGTGTTTTGAATTTGCTTTTGAGTTTTACTTTTTCCACCAATTTCAAAAGTCATATCACCAATCATAAAATCGGCTACGGGGGACGAAATGACGTCTGCGAATATTCGGGTTTGGTTGAAAAAGAATGTTTCGCGGATATTCCCGATATTTGCATTTTCGCGCGCCAGATTGTAAATCAAGTTGGTGTTTTCTAAATAAATTTTTTCAATTTTTCCTAAACCCCGGATTCCGCCGGTGTGATTTCGCAACTGCATAATCAGCCCGGCTTCTTCAATGTAAAGAAAATAATCGGCAATGTTGTTTCGGCTCGCTTCAAGCATTTGTGCAATTTTGCTGAAATTTGGCTTGAAAGGCGCGCTTTGAGCCACAATCATCAGCAGTTGTCGCAACTTCCTGCCCGTCGCTACATTCATGTCGGCATATTGTGGAATGTCCGTTTCAAGCGTTTGGTTAAGGATTTGCGTCAACCGAAAATCGTATCCGCTTTCTTTTGCAAAAGGATAATATCCATTTTCGAGATAATCTTTGAAAAGCGGAAGCGGGTGTTTGAGTTCGGGAAGGGTGATTTTTTGAGCAATGATTTCTTCCAAAGAAAAAACAGGCGCCGAAATACCGTGAAAAACGTGTAGATACTCGCGAAACGAAAGCCCGTACATGTGATACATCACGGCTCTTCGGCTCAAATCGGCAACGCCTTTGTTAATATCCAACACGGACGAACCCGTGAAAACAACTTTCAAATCGGGGTGATAGTCGTAGATTAATTTAAGTTCTTTCGACCAATCTTTATACTTGTGTATTTCGTCGATAAACAGGCGCTTTCCGCCCATTTTTACCAACATATCCGCTAAATCAAGCAGGCGGTTTTCTGTAAAATGAAAATCTTCGGCTGTAACGTAAAGCGCTTCGTTCGGATTTAGATTTTCCTTTATGTATTGAAGTACAAGCGTGGTTTTTCCCACACCCCGAGCGCCAAGCAAGCCTATCAGCCGACTGTTCCAGTCGATTTTAGCATATAGATAGCGACGAAAATCAAGGTTTACTCCGCCGACTAACTTATGGGATTGTTCAAAAAGTTTTTCCATTATCGTATCATTTTTTGCAAAGATACAAATAATATGCACTATTGCAGTGCTCCCGACTTGTACAAATTAGTGCGACATAATAAATATCAAATTTGAACGAATGAATCTTTTAGAAAGTTAAACGATTCAGAATCTATTATTCAAAAAAAATCATGTAAAAATTTCAAATATTGAATTGTAGGAACATTA
>JAAYIT010000153.1 GCA_012523295.1 Porphyromonadaceae bacterium
GCCATTAGGTGATTGGCTTGTTATTGTAAATGCAGAAAATGAAAGGATTATTCATGTCGAAGATATTGCATTATATCACAATGGGAGTGGAATGATTTATAATCCAAATCCGATTACAACAGCACAGACTACATATGGTGGAAACTATGAAGATAACAATGATGCAAACAATACTGCATTACAGAATGAACGAATTCAAGTAACTTTGAGGGATATCACTCTTGATAATGGTTTTTACAAGTTGGAAGGGCCTTATTGTATCCTTGATGATTTAGAAACTCCTTCTGATAATTTTCCAGAGTTAACAAATCAAAATGGATTCAATTATGCAAGAAATCAACAAGAATTTGAAGCTGTAATGGTTTATTATCATATTGATTTGGCTAGTCGAAGAATTGAATCTTTGGGTTATAACATTCCAGAATTACGAACTTTTAGTGCAGACCCACATGGGTTAAACGGTGATGATAATTCACATTATATGCCTTCGCAAAATTATGTTGCATTTGGAGAAGGTGGCGTTGATGATGCGGAAGATGCAGATATTATTTGGCATGAATATGGTCATGCAATACAACAAAATATAGGTATAGGGAATATGTCTTATTCAGGAGAAACGAAGTCAGTTCAGGAGGGAAGTTCTGATTATTGGGCGGTTTCATATTCAAGGTCAGTTTCTTCATATAATTGGGGGTTCTTTGCAAATTGGGATGGACATAATCCCTTTTGGGATGGTAGAAGAGCAGATTTAAATTGGGTTTATCCTACAGATTACGTTTCGGGACATAATGGTGGACAAATTTGGAGTTCAGCTTTAATGGATATATGGGGTGATTTAGGTAGAGATATTACAGATAGGTTATTTTTAGAAACACATTTTCTTTGGGGACAATCACCTTCAATGGAAGATGCTGCTGAAGCATTTATCCAAGCAGACATACAATTATATGGGGGCTATCATTTATGTTCAATTATTCAACATTTTAGAGCACATGGGCTAACAAATAGAGAATTAACAGTATCAGTTAGCAATAGAACAATTACTGCTGATGAAACTATCTCAGGTTGCGATGTTAATGTCTCAAATGTTACAATACAGAATAATTCAAAAGTTAAAATAGATGCTGGGGATAACGTCAATATTAATGGAACATTTGAAGTGAAAGTTGGTTCAGAATTAGAGATAAAATAACAACTTGCCCTAATAAATAGCACTCTGAGCGACCTGCAAGGCCCGGCGAGGAATCGGTGTTGGACAACACCCGTCGTATGTGAGCCATTTACTTAATGAAGAATTTAAAATAATACTAACCATAAAATGAGAGCTCTGCTTGAATTAAACCATACAGACATGAAGTATTTGATTTGTACTTTATTAATTATCGGAAACATCGGACAATTGTTTTGTCAAATAAACGATACGGTTCAGGACATAGGTTCTGATTGCGTAGGACAAGAAAATTCAATTATAAGCCCGAAGGTGATTGATTATGTTTATTGGGGAAACACTATATCAATTTCCGGATTAATAACCGCTAATTGATGTGGAAGTCATTACTTAAAACGAGAAATTATAAATGACACTATATATTTAACAGCCATTGATTCTGCATTATGTAATTGCATTTGTGATTATTCGTTTTCAACAGAATTGCAAAAATGCAGTTTAGAGAAATATACGCTCTTTATCAATAATGAGTATATTCAAGAAATAAGACGTTATGATACAATGTCATATATTACAAGTTCTTGCACTGACGAAAGCGAAGTCGACTATAATTTCAACTTTTCAGGGGATAGTTTAGAATTTTATGGAACAATTGAAGCCAATTGCGGAGGGACACATTTGCTACTGTACGATATAAATGCAGATACGATAAATTTATATCGACTTGACACAGGAGAATTATATGACTGTATGTGTTTGTATGAATTTAAAGCAAGCTTTGTTGATTGCGCCAAAGACAAGTACAGAGTTTTGCTTGATGACGAATATGGACAAGGTTTAGATACGATTATTTCTAAAACAACTTCATTGACAGAATCACAAGGGATACAGGATTACAAGGGATTGTGGAAAGTTCAGGCAAATGTGTGGGATGGAACAACAGAGCGATACGACAATTTGTATTTTGATGTCAAAAACGATTCCGTTGAAATCTTTCAATCAGACTCCATCGTCGCCAGGGGAAAAATAATCAACGATACCCTTTTTGTTCTTTCCGGATTTGAATTTGCAGGTATCGATTGGATAGGCAAAATAAATGCAGACTCCTTGGTTTCTTCGCCGGCTAATTGTAAGCAATTTAAAAATCTCTCTTTTGAACGCATTGATTTATCGGGCCATTGGCTGCAATATATCAAGCATTGGCGGGGAGAGATTGAGATTGAATTTTGTATGATAGTGCAGAAACGGGATTCTGTTTTTTATTATTCTTCAACCGCTTGTTTTGCTACAGCTTATATTAAAAAAGATTCCATTGTTGTTGTCAGTGGTTTTGAAGAAATCGGAATTGATTATTTTCGTTTGAATTCAACTTATTCTTTCGAAAAAGTTGCTCCATTGCTTGAAGCGGTTGATTACATTTTATTTGTAAAATCGAACAGGGATGTGCATCCCGGACAATTCACCGGGAAGTATTCCATCGAAGAAATCTCCAGCTCAGAAACGATACCCAACTATTCAGACACCATTAATTATGATATTGAGATCACTTTTTCAGATGTAGATACTTTTGATATTCAGTTTGTTTTAAATGCTCATTTTTACGATACCATCAGGGCAAAAATATGGAACGACAGTATTTTTGAAATTCCAATACAAGAATTTATTCATTACGACAGCACAAGTCTGTTTATTTCCGGCTACGGTAAGCTGAGCGATGATTCCATTGAAATTAAATACCTTGCAGAGGGCTCTATGGATACATTTCACTGCACTTGCAAGGGAATAAAGGATATAAGCGGATTAAGCAGAATTACCGAAAACAAATCAAAGATTCAGTTCTTTCCCAATCCGGTGAAGGATTTCCTGAATCTTGATTTAGCCTTTGCTCCAAACCGGAATTATGAACTGCCACGAACAATAGTAATCTTCAACACAGCAGGCTCTATGATTCTGCGCAGGGAATTCTGTTTCGACAAGGACAGAATACCTGTTTCCGACTTGATTCCCGGCAACTACTTTTTTATAATCTTAAACGGAAACACAATACACTCAGGCTGTTTTGTGAAACAATAATTCACTCCCTGCTCTTTCTGATTTTACCCGACTTTTTCGTGACAACGCCATTCACCCGAAAAATCCGGGCTCAATCAAACATTAAAGGGCGTTTTGCAAAGTAAGCAAAAATCCCTGTGCACAGAGCGTACTGCTCCGCAGGAGGGACAAATCCAGCGTTTGTTTTCGTTTTCCACAAAATTGTCCAGCCCGATCTTTTTAATCGTTTCCAAATTTTCTATCATACTCATATGATATTTAGTCTTGTAACGTTGATCCAATTGTTTCAATCTTCTGCAGGGATATTTGGGGCAATCATAACAAAACTTTGATTCGGTTTGGCTCAACAATGCACAATTGATTATGATGCATTTTTTGCAGTACTCCGGTTTTCCTTCGCAATAGAACCTGCAACCTTCGCAGCGATTTTTCTCGCGAAGATAGCCCAGACATATTCCGCAATTCATTCCACAGGGCGCTATCAAAGCCTTTTTTGACATGGAGATAATTTTTTATAGAAAAATGTTGGTTTATATTATTAACTAGTTTATATTTGTGCCGTTTTAATTTTATTAATAAAGATCACTATGGACAAAAGTAGCATTTCTCCCGAAGAAAGTTTCCAATTGATAGCAAAGACTATTCAGGAAACAAAAAAAAGATTTGAAGATAACGGGCACCTGTTTCTATTCTGGGGCCTGATCATGTTCGTTGTATGCCTGAGCCAGTTTGTGCTTATTCAACTGGAGCTCTATTCCATCCACTGGTATCCCAACTTTTTGTATCCCCTGGGGGCTATTTATACTTTTTTTTATGCTTTCAATAAATATAAAAAGAAAAAAATGCCCTCTAACCTGATCGGAAACATCCTTGCTTCGTTGGGATGGATGCTGGGCTTGAATCTAATGATTCTGGGCTTCTTTTTTTCGAATAAACTGGGAGAAGCCATTGCTCCTGTTTTCCTGATCTTTATGGCTTTCTTTATTTGCATTTCGGGGGTTACTGTCAAATACAGACCTCTTATTTGGGGTGGCATTTTGCTAAATCTGATTGGCCTGGCCGCTTTTTATTTTGAATGGCAATATCATTCCTTAATTATGGCTGTCGGCTCGGTGGTCGCTTTGATTATTCCGGGAATATTACTCAACAACAAAAGAAAAAGAGCAGATGTTTAACGACTTGGATCCTATTTTGCATTCCCAGCTTCGTTTGTCAATCGTGTCTATTCTGATGACGGTAGACGAAGCCAGCTTCAGCTTTATCAGGGATACAACCAAAGCTGCTGCAGGGAATATCAGCATTCAGATAAAAAAATTGGAAGAAGCCGGTTATATCAAGGTGGTCAAGACATTCAAAAACAATTACCCGAATACCTCCATGGCCATCACCGAAAAAGGCATAGCCGCCTTCGAAGACTACGTGGATAAACTAAAGAAATATATTTATCCGCAAGCATAAAGCTTTCGGTTCTTCAGATTATAATTCGAATACTCTTGACCTAAAGGTTTTTATCTTTTTCTGATAACTACTTTTTTGCCGCTATACTTTACCTCCTGATCGTAGTATTCGCCTGAGTCGGGGCCGCTGCCTTTGCTGCCCTCAACAAAGATGATACGAAAACTGCGGTTCATGAGCATGCCGGGGAAATCTCCCTGCCTGGCTCCTATGGTCAGGGTTTTTTGTTTATCGTTCCATCGAAAGCTAATAGTGGAATAAGCTCCTTTTTCGTAATTGTAATTATCGAATTCGTCTTCGTACAACACAAATTCACCGTCTGCGCCCGGATAAACACGAATCTCGAGCTGGTCCCAGTTTTTTTCGGTCGCGTACTGCACTTTGGGGCCCCAGGGCAAGATAGAGCCTGCCCGCACATAAAGTGGCATGATGTCCAGGGGAACTTCTTTGCTGACACGATTTCCCCCGGTCCTTTTTTCGCCGGTCCAGAAGTCATACCAGTCTGTGCCCGCGGGCAGGTACACTTCTTTGGTTTTTAGCTTGCTGAAATCTTCTTTCAGCACCGAATCTCTGCCTCCGGGCACATAGGCCGTGTACATAGGCTCGGTGACGGGACAAACCAAAAGGGCCTTGCCAAACATATATTCACTGTTCAAATCAAGCACTGCGGGATCTTGCGGAAAATCCATCATCAGGGCGCGCATCATGCTCGACTGGCCGGCACTCACCTGATAGGAAGCGGAATAAATGTAAGGCAGGAGGCGATATCGCAACTGAATGTATTTTTCAAGGGCATCGTAAACGGGGTTTCCTTTTTGACCAAATTGATAGATCTCACGGGGAGAGCCTTCTCCATGAGAACGCATCATGGGACAGAAACAGCCAAACTGCATCCAGCGCACATGCAATTCCCGATAATCGGGATGCTTGAGTGGATTCCTGAAATTCCACAGGAAAAATCCGCCGATGTCGCTGTTCCAGTGAGGAATTCCCGACAAAGAAACATTCAGGCCCGCTGTAATCTGAGCATGTAAAGCCTGCCAGGAGGCCACCACGTCGCCCGACCAGAGATTCGCTCCGTAGCGCTGCTGGCCTGCAAAAGCAGAGCGGGTCAGTATGAACACACGCTTCTCCGACGATTTGGCCCTTTGCTGCTGCGCCACACCTCCTACCGTCATCAAAGGAAAAGCATTACGGACTTTGCGAAAAGAGCCAAGATAGGTTTGTTGGTCAAAATCCGAAGGCTTGAAATTAAAATGATCCGGCTCGGAGGAATCGATCCAAAAGCCGTCCATGCCCAGAGAAAACAAGCCCTTATCCAGGTAGC
>JAAYIT010000154.1 GCA_012523295.1 Porphyromonadaceae bacterium
GACTTTTTTTGCTTCGTTTTTTGTGTTAAGTGGAACATCCCGATTCTTTATCGGGAACAAAAAATGAAGTGGGGTTTGGGGCAAAGCCCCAACTTGCTTAATTCCTCTGATAATCAGCATATCTTTTATCAAAAACAGCTTTAAAACTGGCTGTAACAACTTGCGAAAGTCAAATTTAACTTATTGTCATTACGATGCGAGTTTTTTTATCTTGAGTTTTACGGAGTAACCGTCATCTCGCCGCATAGACTTTGCGCCATTAATTTTTTTACTTTTTCAATATCACCATTTTCTCCGAGCAGATACATTAATTTTGCTACTAAAGCTTCCGTTGTGATGTCATAGCCGCCGATAACTCCGGCATTCAGCAGGTTTAAGCTTGTTTCGTAAAGTCCCATTTCTACTGTCCCGGTGCTGCATTGAGATTTGTTTACAATAATGATTCCTTTTTCTGTGGCTTTTTTCAATGCCTGATAAAACCAATCTCCGCGCGGTGCATTTCCCGCTCCGAAAGTTTCGAGTACTATTGCTTTCAATCCCGAAATATTCAAAACTCCACAAACGGTTTGCTCTGTAATTCCGGGAAATATTTTCAAAATAGCGATATTCCGATCGGTTTTTGTTCGGACTCGGAGCGTGCATTCAGAGTCCGGTTGATAAATATTGGAATGAAAATATTTGATATGGACACCTGCTTCAGCAAGAGCCGGATAATTGTATGATTCAAATGCGCTGAAATGCTCTGATGTTTGTTTCGTTGTGCGATTGGCACGATATAGCTTATCTTCAAAGAATATGCATACTTCAGGCACAATTGCTTTTTCGCCTTTTTTTGCTCCCGCGATTTCAATAGCGGTAATCAGGTTTTCTTTTGCATCGGTTCGAAGCACACCAATAGGAATTTGCGAACCCGTGAAAATAACGGGTTTTGTCAATCCTGATAACATAAAACTCAGTGCTGAAGCGGAGTAGGACATTGTGTCCGTACCGTGGAGAACTACAAAACCGTCAAATTTTTCGTAATTCTCCTGAATGGTTAGCGCAATCCGATACCAGACCTCCGGGATGATATCCGACGAATCGACAAGTGGCAAAAGCGGAATTCCTGAAATTTCGATACCCAATTCCCTTAATTCGGGCATGAACTTCTCGAAAGTTTCAAAATCTGCCGGACGAAGCGCGCCGGTTTTCGGATCGGGTGTCATACTGATTGTTCCGCCAGTAAATATCAATAAGACAGAATTGACTCGTTTCATTTCTTATTTTAATAAATTATATTACAAATATAAGCCATAATATTGACATTATGATATAAAATCGGTGTGATTTAACAATTTAATTTTGACCCAAATCTAATAAATTGATTCTTGGAATAAATATTGTAATTTTGCAATTTAATTATAGTACTTATGAGAATATTCTTAATCGGATATATGGGTTCCGGTAAAACGACAATCGGTCGCGTCGTTGCGAAGCGGTTGAATATGAACTTTGTGGATTTGGATGCTCAAATTGAGAACAAACATTTCAAAACAGTGGCTCAGATTTTTGCCGAAATGGGTGAGGAGAAATTTCGAGAATTGGAGAGAAACTGCTTGTTAGAAGTTGCTGATTTTGAGAATACCGTGATTTCTACCGGTGGAGGCACGCCTTGTTTTTTTGACAATATGGAAGTCATGAATGCAAAAGGAGTAACTGTTTATATTGACCTTAGTGCCAAGATATTGAGCGACAGACTCAAAACCACCAAAATCTACAAACGACCTATTTTAGCAAAATACAAAGGGAATGATTTAAAGGATTTCATAACCGAAAATTTAGAAAAAAGAATTCCTTTTTACAACCTCGCAAAGCTCAGATTCAGCGGCACGGACGAGGAGATTGAAGAGAAGATTGTAGCCTATTTTATAGAAAACAAAATGGAGGTGTCAAACTGAATGATACCTCCATCTCACGATAAAAAAAAGACAGTATTTATTTTTTCACTTTTATAGTACAGCCAATCGCCTTGGTAGTTGCCGGATTGGGAGTTTCACCTTTCATAGTTGCTTTTACGGCGTTCGCGGCAAATTTTTCCTTCACTTCGCTTTCATCTTTGTAGTTATCATCAATTGTACCGGTATAAACCACTATAAACTCATCGTTTACCTTTTTTAGCAAGAATACTTCAGGTGTTCGGGTCGCTCCATATTTTGGAAAAATCTCCTGTTTTTCATCAAATAAATAAGGGAACGGGAACGATTTTTCTTTAGCTCGTTGCTGCATGGCTTCATAAGAATCCCCCTTAGATAGTTCCGGATCATTCGGATTGATAGTTACTACCGGATAACCTTTTGGGGCAAATTTATTGTGCAACGCAATCATTCTGTCTTCATACGCAACAACATACGGACACGTATTGCACGTAAAAATAAGGATTACCCCTTTACTGTCATTGTAATCCGAAAGGGAAACTGTTTTTCCATCGACTCCTTTTAACGAAAAAGATGGTGCTTTTGCTCCGGGTTGGAGAGCCTGCGCGTTAGCCGATAACATCGCCATGGCGATAAATGCGAATGCAAAAATAATTTTTCTCATTACTGTATTTTGTTAAGTTATTAGATACCTGAATAATATAATTTCAATAAACAACGAATTCGTTATTCTGCAGAAACTGAGTCATTGATAAATTCTTCTACTACAGTATGTAACTCGTTTGATGTAAATTCATTCGGATAGAATTTTCTTTTACAATCATTGTATATCAAAGTCGCGGGGATTGCGCCGGACCAATCTTTATCGACCAGAGGAATCCATCGATTTGAGTTTGGGTCGTCTAACAGTACAACCTCATTTTTCATATTTTCCTTCTTCATAAAGGGGATTAATCGACTTTTGATATGGGATGGAAAGTCGAGACTTACCATCAATATTTTCAGTTTTTTATCCTTATACTTTTCTCCAACTTCCTCAAAATAAGGTATTTCAGCAATGCATGGAGCGCACCAGGTTGCCCAGAAATTAACCACATACGTGGTATCGGTCTTTTTGTCCAGCAAAGGTTTCAAGTCTTCAAAAGTCATCACTTTTATTCCTGAGTTTTCATTAGGTGCGTTTTCAGCCGATGCAATAATGAAGAATGTAAAAACTGAAAAAATCAACGAAGAAATAATTTTTTTATATAACATATTTATTGATGAATATGATTAAATCGGAGCTGATATATGATTTTTTTATAAAAAGAAAACACAAATAGCTGATGGTTTGTTCTTTATGTAAAATTATTTAACAAAATTTTAAAATTTGATATGTCATGAATGAATTATTAAATGATTCAACACTACTCGTTATGTTTTGAATAAAATAATTTTAACACACTTATATCTAATTCATTATCACTAAATCAGAGTTGATAGAATCAAATTGTTCGTAATTATTCATTCAAAAATTTTACTTCCAATAAAATTTCCACTATCTTTATAAATCGATGTATGTAAATTAATAGTGCTGATAATCAGCGTGATACAGTTTGTTTTTTCGACAAATAATAAAACCACTAATCCAAAATTGATAATTATTAAATTGTAAATCAGAAAAAGATGTCTTCATTTGTACATTTGCATGTTCACTCCAGTTATTCCGTACTCGATGGGATGTCGAGTGTTTCAGGGTTGATTGATAAAGCGATTGAACTTGGGATGAATTCTATCGCGTTGACCGATCACGGCAGTATGTTTGGAATCAAAGAATTTTATAACTATTCTAAAAAAGTGAATTCCAAAACCAAAGGAAAAATCAGCGAACTGAAAGAAAAACTAAAAGATGAAGGACTTTCTGAAGAAGAAAAATCGGTAATACTTGAAGAAATCAGTCAAACAGAGAAGAAAATATTTAAACCGATTTTCGGTTCTGAAGTGTATGTGGCACGCCGTTCGCGCTATGATAAAGACCAGAAAGAAGACAGAAGCGGCTATCACTTGGTACTTCTTGCAAAAAATGAAACGGGGTATAAAAACTTGTCGAAAATTGTTTCTCTTGGTTGGATTCAAGGATTTTACTATCGTCCGCGAGTAGATCACGAGTTGTTAGAAAAATACAGTGAAGGGATTATTGCAAGCTCGGCCTGTCTGGGTGGAGAAATTCATAAAATTGTAGAAACCGGAGATTTGGAAGCTGCCGAAAAAGCGGTATTGTGGTATAAAAAGGTTTATGGAGATGATTTTTATCTCGAACTGCAACGGCATGAGACAGATAAACTCGGCGCGAGTACTGAAACTTTTGAAAAGCAGCAACAACAAAATGCCGAATTGATAAAACTTGCCCGTAAAACAAATACGAAATTAGTCGCGACCAACGATGTTCACTTTATAGAAGAAGAACACGCAGATGCCCACGAGCATTTGATTTGCTTAAGTACAAGCAAGGATTTGGATGATCCGACACGGATGCGGTACACCAAGCAAGAGTATTTGAAATCTCCGGAACAAATGGCTGCGATTTTTTCCGACTTACCCGAATGTATCGAAAACACGATTGAAATTGCCAATAAAGTAGAGATTTTTGACTTGGATTCTCCTCCCATGATGCCTGTTTTTCCAATTCCGGAAGAGTTTGGCACTGAAGCGGAGTATAGGCAAAAGTACGATGAAGAGGCGTTGAAAGCCGAATTTGAAGAGGCATATGAACGTATCGGAGGCTACGACAAAGCCGTACGCATAAAGTTGGAGGCTGATTATTTGTCAAAATTGACTTATGAAGGCGCCCACAGGCGATACGGTGAGAAACTATCTGATGAGACCATTGAGCGGATCGATTTTGAGCTGGGAGTCATGAAAAAAATGGGATATCCCGGTTACTTCCTTATTGTTCAGGACTTTATCCGGGCAGCACGTGATATGGATATTTCGGTTGGACCCGGACGTGGCAGTGCGGCAGGTTCTGTTGTGGCTTACTGCCTGAAAATTACCAATGTGGATCCCCTGAAATACGATTTACTGTTTGAGCGTTTCTTAAATCCGGATCGGGTATCTTTGCCCGATATTGATATAGATTTTGAGGATGATCAACGCGGAAGAGTAGTACGCTGGGTAACAGAAAAGTACGGGAAAAAGCGTGTTGCCAATATTGTAACTTACGGCAAAATGCAGACTAAATCTGCCATTAAAGATGTGGCGCGAGTTCAAAAACTCCCTTTAAGCGAAGCAGACAGACTTTCAAAATTAGTTCCGGCAAAATTTCCGAAAGATAAAAACGACAAGGATATAAAAGTAAATTTAGCCAACTGTTTCAAATATGTTGATGAACTACGCGATGCGCGTGATTCACCCAATCCGATGCTTGCAAATACGTTGAAATTTGCTGAAATGCTTGAAGGTACCGTACGCCAAACAGGAGTACATGCTTGCGGTCTGATAATCGGTTCAGATGATTTGATAAACATGGTGCCGTTAAGTACGGCTGTTGATAAAGAGACGAAAGAGGATAAAGTTATCACACAATACGAAGGGAACGTAATCGAAGATATCGGTTTGGTAAAAATGGATTTCCTCGGACTTCGCACCCTTTCCATTATCAAAGATACACTCGCAAATATCAAAAAGTCTAAAGGAATTGACATTGATATTGATAATATTCCACTCAATGATAAAAAGACTTACAAACTTTTTAGCCGAGGAGATACGGTAGCTGTTTTCCAATTTGAATCTGCCGGAATGCAGAAATATCTGAAGGAATTGAAGCCGTCTCAATTTGAGGACTTAATAGCGATGAATGCGCTTTACCGTCCCGGTCCAATGGATTACATTCCTCAGTTTGTGAAGAGAAAACACGGGCAGGAAAACATAGAATATCCATTTCCTGAAATGGAAAAAAGGCTGAAAGAAACCTACGGCATCACGGTTTATCAGGAGCAGGTCATGCTTTTGAGCCGAGATTTGGCAGGATTTACCCGAGGTCAGTCGGATGAATTGCGAAAAGCAATGGGGAAAAAGCTGCAGGACAAAATGGAGGCGCTTCATGCTAAATTTATAGAAGGAGCTACAGCAAAAGGTTTTGGACCCGTCGATAAATTGGAGCATATTTGGTCCGATTGGGCAAAATTTGCGTCATACGCTTTCAATAAATCTCACGCGACGTGTTACTCGCTGCTCGCCTACCAAACAGCTTATCTCAAAGCGCATCACACGGCTGAATTTATGGCTGCCAACCTGACCCGGAATAAAGATGATATCACCGAAGTCGGGAAACTGATGGATGAGTGCAAGGCGCTTAAAATGAAAGTGCTTGGCCCCGATGTGAATGAAAGTGATCTGATGTTTACCGTGAATGAAGAAGGCAATATCCGTTTTGGTCTGGGAGGAATAAAAAATGTAGGAGGAGGCGCGGTTGAAGCTATTATTCTTGAAAGAGAAAAAAACGGAAAATTCAAAGGAATATATGATTTTGTGGAGCGAGTAAATATGACTGCCTGCAATAAAAAAACGATTGAGAGTCTTGCTTTCGCCGGCGCTTTTGATGCTATCACAGATATAAAAAGAGAGCAATTTTTTGCCATAAACACCAAGGAAGAACAAGTGTTAGAATCGCTTATAAAATATGGAAACTTATTCCAGCAAGACCAGCTTTTCAATCAAAATTCACTATTTGGATCACTTGAAAATGCCATTGAAATACAGAAACCGGAAATTCCGTTTGTTGCCGATTGGTCGTCGTTAGTGAAGCTCAACCGTGAGCGCGAAATGATTGGGATGTACCTCTCCGCGCATCCGATGGATGAATTTGAATTTGAAATAAATAATATCTGTAACGCGAACACCAATGATTTACACAATTTCGCAAATCTGCCTTTAGGAAGAGGTTTGAAAATTGGAGGTATAATCACTTCAACCCGTACCGGAACAACTAAAAACGGAAGACCGTATGGAATGATTACGCTTGAGGATTATTTCGGATCGTATGAATTCCCGCTTTTTGGCAATGATTTTGAAGAGTATGGGAAGTACATGATTAAGGATTTATTCATTTATATTCATTTTATTGTACAGGAAAGACCATCTCGCTTTCAGTCTGAAGGTCAGCCTCCCATCGAGTTGAAAATAGCCAATATGATGTACTTCAAAGATGTAAGAAGTCTGATAAAAGGATTGAGAATTTCACTTTCGCTTCAAGCGTTGACGAATGATATTGTAGAAGAGCTTTCGGAAGTTCTGTTGAAAAATAAAGGCGATGTGAACGTATATATTGACATAAAGGATTTCTTCACCTTTGAGCGAGTATCGCTTTTTTCGCGACCCAATCGTGTGAAAATCAATTCCGAAGTTTATCGTTACTTAAAAAGAGCTGTAGAAGCTGATATTTTACAGTTCAAAATTGATATGAAGTAGATTGTCTTATTCTTTTTGTATTGAGACCGGAAGTCTTTGTTTATAAACCAAACTTATACATAAATAGATAACCAGAAATGAACTAATAATTGAAAAAGAACGTTATTTATACATTGAAATAATTAAAAAAAATTAGAAAATTATGGCTTTAGAATTTACAGATGAGAACATCAAAGAAGTAATCAATTCCGGAAAACCGGTTGTGGTTGACTTTTGGGCGGAATGGTGTGGACCTTGCCGCATAGTTGGACCTTTTATTGAAGAATTGGCTGAAGAGTATGCCGGAAAAGTAGAAATAGGAAAATTAAACGTAGATGAAAACGTAGATACTCCAAATGAATACGGTATCCGTAATATTCCTACCATTTTATTTTTCAAAGATGGAAAGTTGGCCGACAAACAAGTTGGTGCAGCACAAAAGACAGTATTAAAAGAGAAAATTGACGCATTGCTGTAATATTTTAACATCACTTTTTTCACCCCTCTTAAAAAGAGGGGGAATTTTACAATATTTGAGTTAAATTTAATTCATATACAAAAAAGCAGAACCATTTTGGTTCTGCTTTTTGTATTGTGTTATGTGCTTTATAATTAGTCAGTTACTTCACGTCCATCTACTTTATTCCACGTAAATCAATCGTTAACCCGATATCTGTGATTCCCGTTTCGCAGGTAATCCACGATTTGGTGTGCAGCGGCTATTCCGGCGTTTACATTCGCTTCGGAAGTTTGTGCACCCATTTTTTTTGGAGTTGTAAAGTATTGACTACCAACTTTTTCAACAAACTGATCGTGCATATCGGGTTTGATATCGGTCAGGTATTTGAATTTTGGATGAGCAATCATAAAATCCAATAAATCCTGCTCGTTAATCACCTCTTTTCGTGCAGTATTGACCAAAACAGCATCACTTTTCATGTTGCTGAGAAGGATTTTTCCAATCAATCCGCGAGTTTTATCTGTCAGCGGCACGTGTACTGTCACGATATCCGAATGGCGATAAAGTGTTTTTACGGAAATAGTAGGATCGATTCCATCCGAATTGATAATTTCAGCACGGCTGTAGATATCATATGCCAATATTGGCATTTGAAAACCTTTTGCGATTCGCGCTACATTTTTTCCGATATTACCGTAAGCGTGGATTCCGAGTTTCTTCCCGCGAAGTTCGGTTCCGGGGGTGCCGTTATAGAAATTTCTTACACCGTATATCAGCATTCCAAATACGAGTTCTGCCACAGCATTGGCATTTTGACCGGGTGTGTTCATCACACAGATTCCGGCTTCTGTTGCGGCTTTCAAGTCGATATTGTCGTATCCGGCTCCGGCACGAACAACAATTTTCAGATTTTTTCCGGCTTTAATCACCTCTTCATCCACTATGTCGCTTCTTACAATCAAAGCATCTACATTGGCCACAGCATCAAGTAGCTGTTGCTTTTCAGTGTAACGCTCCAAAAGGACCAACTCATAATCAACGCCATCAAGCTCCTGACGAATTCCATCAATGGCTACTTTGGCAAATGGTTTATCGGTTGCTACAAGTACTTTCATATTAAGAAACCCTCGTCCCATTTATCTATAAACAGCTAAAGGGGATAAGAGGGCATTGTATAAATAGTTCAAATTTTTTAGTTTATTTTTTTGGAATCAAGCAAATAAAAATACCTCTTCCTTACAGAATTTTTTACGGTATAGGTTAAGGGTTCATTTTCTCAAATTCCTGCATGCAAGCCACCAGCGCTTCTACACTTTCTGTAGGGCAAGCATTGTAAATAGACGCGCGGAAACCGCCTACTGAACGGTGACCTTTGATTCCGACCATTCCTTTTGATTTTGAAAATTCAAGGAAATCAGCCTCTTTATCTTTGTATTCATCCGCCATAACAAAACAAACATTCATTATCGATCTGTCTTCTTTCGCAGCGGTTCCAACGAACATTTTGTTACGGTCAATTTCTCCGTAAAGCAATCCTGCTTTATGTTTGTTGATTTTTTGCATGGCTTCTACACCACCAAGTTCTTTCACCCATTTTAGTGTTTCATGCATTACAAAAATCGGGAATACCGGAGGCGTATTGAACATCGAGCTGTCTTTCAAACTTGCGCCGATATGCGTACGATAATCCATAATCGTAGGAAGTTGACGATCAACTTTTCCAAGAACATCTTTACGTACGATTACAAATGCAACGCCGGCTGGTCCTACGTTTTTCTGTGCGCCACCATATATCAATGCGTATTTGCTCAAATCAATGGGGCGCGACAAAATATCGGATGACATATCGGCTACCAATGGAATAGGACTGTCTATTTCTTCATGTATCTCAGTTCCGTATATGGTATTATTGGTTGTAATATGCAAATATTCAGCGTCTGTAGGGATAGAGAATCCTTTTGGAATGTACGAGTAATTTTTATCTTCGGAGGAAGCTACGATTTCCACTTCGCCATAAAATTTTGCTTCTTTGATAGCTTTTTTCGCCCAAACTCCGGTTTGCAGATAAGCTGCTTTTTTATTCATCAGATTGGCAGGCACGAGATTAAACTCGGTTGATGCACCACCGCCTAAGAAAAGTACGGCGTAATCTTCCGGTATATTCAAAAGTTCTCTCCAAAGTTGATTGGTTTCCTGCATAATGCGTTCCCATCCCGGTGTGCGGTGTGAGATTTCAAGAATCCCAATTCCTGTTCCATCAAAATCACGAATCGCGTCGATTGCCGATTCTACTGCTTGTTTTGGAAGTACACAAGGTCCTGCATTGAAATTATGTTTTTTCATACGGTTATATTTTATTTTTTAACACTAAGGTCGTATGGAACACGCCATTAACCATTATCTTGGGTTTAAGACTTATCTTAAATGGCTGTTTCATAACGATGATTTTTATATGATAAAATTTAATTTGAGTGCAAAATTACAGAAATTTTTCTGTATATGGGAATAATTTTTTGATTATTTAGTGGAATTTGGATTTTTGGATAAATATACGAAAATGTTTCAAGGTCTGACATATGTTAATTGAAAGAATAATACAGGTAAAGTTGAAAATGTAGTTTTTGGCATTTTTTATCCTATGAAAAAGATTTATGGTGACTTTTTTTATTCAATTTAATATTTTTATAAATCTGAAAAACTAAATGACTATATTTGTACCCTGAGTACACATAGTTTATAAAATATGAAATCAATTCTTCTTACAGGCGGTAGTACGGGAATCGGACTTTCCACAGCTATATTATTGATGAACAAAGGTTATCGTGTCTATTCCGGATCGAGACGTGGTGGTGGTGAGGCAAAAAAGTCAGATAGTGGCGGCGAAATTATCCCCATTAAAATGGATGTAAATGATGAGGAAAGCGTGAAAAGTACCGTTCGCCAAATTATTTCTGAAAGCGGGGAATTGTACGCGGTTATCAGCAATGCAGGTAACGGAATTGCCGGTTCTATAGAAGATACCGGATCAGAAGAAGCTAAATATCAGTTGGAGACCAACTTTTTTGGTTCGGTGAAAGTGATTCAAGCTTGTCTGCCTTATTTTCGTAAACAAGGTTTTGGTAAAGTTCTTGCGGTAAGTTCGGTTGCCGCCATTGTTCCCATTCCGTATCAAGCTTTTTACAGCTCAGCCAAATCAGCATTATTAATGCTGATGGAAGCTTTGGCAATGGAAGTAAAATCGTTTGGTATTCAGTGCTGTACGATACTTCCCGGTGATACAAAAACCGATTTTACTGATTCCAGAAAATATACGGCACTGTGTGTAGATGAAAATTCTCCTTACAAAAAGAAGATGACTGCAGCACTTGAAAAAATGGAAAAAGATGAGCGAAACGGTATGTCACCCGAATTAATTGCACAGGCCATTGTGAAGCAAATTGAAAGAAAAAAGATGAAATCTCGTGTTATTCCCGGCATGCAATACAAGGCTATTTGTCTGTTAAGTAATTTACTGCCAAATAGTTTAAGATTAAAAATCATAGGTATGGTTTATTCTTAATTGTGACTGATTTGTAATCTATTTGATACAGTATTGAAACTTTGTTCATAACTTTGTAACAACTACCGAAAGAAATATTACAACTTTATTTGGAATATTGAAAAAAAATTTCGATAGCTTTTCTAAATTTGAAAAAGCAAATTTTTTAGCCGGAATTATCGCTCATTTTTTAACGCTTTATCAATAGCAATTTTTCAGGCTTCAAGAGAAAAAATATGAACGATACCGATATCAACACGATGTTAATAAAGTCTCTAAAACACTTAAAATAAGAAACTTTTCATAAAAATAATTGTTTATAAAATACAGCAAAATTTTGATATCGTTATTTCCAAATTTTAAGCAAACTATTTATCAACGCTATCAACAGGCTAATATCATTAACATATAAGTTTTTAAAAAATAAAAATATTAATATTATATAGTTTTGAAAGGTAAAAAAAGATGGATAAGCAATTTTATATAGATGAAATAAATCGCCTGAAGAAAGAGAAAACCGCAGTCATTATGGCCCATTTCTACCAAACAGGAGATATTCAGGACATTGCCGATGTTGTAGGCGATAGTCTTGCATTAGCTCAAAAAGCAGCTGAGACCGATGCTGATATTATTGTGCTTTGCGGTGTGCATTTTATGGGTGAAACTGCCAAAATTCTTTCTCCAGACAAAAAGGTACTCATTCCGGATATGGAGGCAGGTTGTTCATTAGCAGATAGTTGTCCTGCGGATGAATTTGAAAAATTCGTGAAAGCCAATCCTGATCATACGGTCATAACCTATGTAAATACTACCGCGGCTGTTAAGGCGCTGACAGACATAGTAGTTACTTCTACAAATTCAAAAAAAATAATAGATCAATTACCTGCAGATGAAAAGATAATTTTCGGTCCGGACAAGAATCTAGGTGATTATATCAATAGTGTAACGGGTAGAAATATGTTGCTTTGGGATGGTGCTTGCCATGTTCATGAGCAATTTTCGGTAGAAAAACTGATTCAACTGAAAAAAGAAAATCCCGATGCGCACATTATCGCTCACCCGGAATGTAAAAGCGTAGTCTTGAAAATGGCAGATTTTGTTGGTTCTACTTCTAATTTATTGAAATATACATCAAATCCTGATGTAAATAAATTCATAGTTGTAACTGAAAGTGGCATCATTCACCAAATGGAAAAAATGAATCCCGATAAGATATTTATCCCCGTTCCTCCCGAAATAGAAGGTCAGACTTGCCATTGCAATGAGTGTGTATTTATGCGTAAAAATACGATAGAAAAGCTTTATCTCTGCTTGCGTGACGAGACTCCTGAAATTCTAATTGACGAAGAAGTTCGCCTAAAAGCAGTGAAACCAATTGTAAGAATGTTGGAAATGTCGTAGGATGGTGATAGGTTGAATTAGGGAGAGATTATGCTTTAGCGTGATGATAAAAATTATATATTATTCCAATTTAGAAGAAGAATTGCTAAATTAATCTACATAAAATACTTGAAACTGAAGAGAACTTTTACAGTTAAATGACACAATTTTACAAAGGGCAAAAACGAACAGAAATAATAATTTTATCCGTCGCTATCGCATTTGCAGTGATAGCGATGGTTATTTTGCATCATTCCGTATGGTTAATTATACCTTATTTTTTATTGGAAATAGGAGTCCTTTATTTCTATTTGAACTATGGGTATGTTATTGAAAATAAGATTATTATAATAAAATATGGTTTCGTAATCTTCAAAACCATTCCTATACATTCAATTAACAGAATTTTTATTCGTGAAATTTTAACGAATGGTGTACATCAAGTAGAAATTCATTATGAAATGAAAAAAATGCAGGTAGTTACTCCAAAAAATACGGTTGGTTTTATTGAAAATATTGAAAAGGTAAATCCAAGAATAGAAATAAGTTGAAAAAATTACAGAAATCTCTTAAAGATTTTTTTCAATGGTCAAAAATCTACCGGTTTCGGGACTAACATAAGCTCGGCTTTTTTTATCCATTGTTTTTAATGGAAGCGGCATTAGATCTCCAAGCTGTGGAATAATTAATTCCGAGTTATAAAATACTTTATCATTATTAAAAAGCGAAACTTGAGCCGACACCGGAATAATCGTTAAAACTTCTTCCTTTACTCTTCTCTTTTTTTCTACCGGTTCTACTTTTATCGGATTATAATTGATAGAAATGTAGTAGGGTTCACCGCTCAAGTCGTCAGCCGATACAACACCTTCAAACGATGAGAACCGGAACAATATTTTATCATTTACACCTTCAGTTGGTACAAAAGTTATTTTTTGAGTTATGTTTTCTACCGTAGTTGTACCTGTAAAAAGATTGGTCAGTTCTTTTTCCTGCTCGTCCATTTGCTCTATCATAGTTTTCATGGAAGCACCGTCGGTAGGCACATATTCTACATCGCCCGCCAATAAATCTACTTTGTTTTCACGAATACGGTAAATATGACGTGCAGCTCCTTCAGCCATTTTTGCAACAGATCCGGCGAGCATGTATTCTTCGGTTAATGGGAGTAATTTTTTTGTTGATCGTACAGGTTTATTACTTTTCCTTTCGATTTGTACATCTTTTTCAATTTTTGAAGGCGGTACATTGATTCCGCATAATATTCCTTGGTCATTCACTGTAAGAAGCGATATAAGCGATCGTTTTGAAGGAATAATAGTATATGTCCGATCCGGGTCTGCAACTGTTTTTGGGGTAAGCTGCAGGCTTTTCAGGCGAAAATAAACACGCTTGGATGTAATCACATCCGAAGTAGCAAGATAACGTTCTGAATATTGGTAAAATTCGCCCGGAGTTTCAGTAATTCGCTCAACATCTGCAGTAATTTCGAATTCTGTTTTCGGGAGAGAATAAATAAGTGTAAATTGCCCTTCTGTAACTGTTTGAGCAACTGCTAACAATGGAAAAAATAATATTACAAAAAGTATTTTTTTCATAATTATCCTTAGCTTTTTTTCTTACCTCTTGAGTATCCTTTTTTCTTTTTGCCTACCGTATCAGCTTGTGAAGCGATTATTTCACGACATTGCTCTTCAGTCAATGTTGTGGCATCTATTTTTTTCGGAATCTTATAGTTGTTTTTTTCAAAAGCAATGTACGGTCCGTATCTGCCGTTCAAAACTTGAATTTCTCCATTTTCCCCGAATGTATTTATCAATTTATTCCTATCGACTTCTCGTTTCTCTTCAATGATTTCAATAGCTCTTTCTGCCGTAATTTCCAATGGATCTTCCGATTTTGGAATAGAATAAAACTTCGAATCATGCCGAATGTAGGGTCCGAATCTACCCACAGCTACGGTCATGTTTTTTTCTTCAAAATCACCGATTTCACGTGGCAGTTTGAATAATTCCAATGCTTCTTCCAACGTAATACTCTCAATGGACTGAGTTTTTCGAAGCGATGCAAATATCGGTTTTTCTTCTTCTTCCGAAGTACCGATTTGAGCGATAGGGCCATATCTTCCGATTTTTACGGAAAGTTGTCTTCCGGTTTTTGGATCGGTTCCTAATATTCTTTCACCCACCTGCCGCTCCGAATGCTTCAACGTATCTTCCACAATCGGGTGGAAATTCTTATAAAAACGGTCGATTGAGTTATTCCACTTGATTTTTCCTTCGGCAATTTGATCAAACTCCAATTCTACATTTGCCGTAAAATTATAGTCCATAATATCCGGGAAATGTTCTATCAAAAAGTCATTTACCACCATCCCGATATCGGTAGGGAATAGTTTTGATTTTTCGGCGCCCGTATTTTCGGATTTAATCGCTTTGGATAATTTTTCACCCTTTAGTTTCAGCTCGTTGTAAGATCTTTTCACAGCCGGTCTGTCGCCTTTTTCTACGTAATTTCTGTTTTGAATAGTAGAAATAGTTGGTGCGTACGTGGAAGGACGACCAATGCCCAATTCTTCCATTTTTCGAACCAAACTTGCTTCCGTATAGCGCGGAGGACGTTGAGAGAAACGCTCTTGTGCTAATATTTCATTGTAAGTGAGAGATTCTCCTTTTTTCATGGATGGCAAAATACCGCTTGCTTCTGTATCTTGTTCATCATCGGTTGATTCGAGATAAACTTTCAGAAAACCATCAAAAATTATCACCTCGCCCGTAGCCACAAACTGATATTTACTTCCCGAAATATTAATGTATATATTGGTTTTTTCCAATTCGGCATCGGCCATTTGGGATGCAATAGTGCGCTTCCAGATCAGATCATACAGACGTTTTTCCTGTGCCGTTCCTTCTACGGTATGAGCGTTCATGTAAGTCGGACGTATGGCTTCGTGAGCTTCTTGCGCTCCTTTTGATTTAGTTGAAAATTTACGGATTTTTACGTACTTTTCACCTGCCATATTCTGAATTTCTGCTTTGGCTGTATTAATGGCAAGACTCGAAAGATTCACAGAATCGGTACGCATGTAGGTGATTTTTCCCGATTCATAAAGTCGCTGTGCAACCATCATTGTCTGCGAAACAGAGAATCCTAATTTTCGGGACGCTTCCTGCTGCAATGTAGAAGTTGTAAATGGCGGTGCAGGAGATTTTTTAATCGGTCTTTGCTCTATGTTGTCAACAGAAAATTGTGCACTTTTACAAGTTTCAAGAAATGCATGGGCTTCTTCAAGGGTAGAAAAACGTTGTGGTAGTTCGGCTTTCAGCTCTATCGGTTTTCCGTTACTGTCTTTTGAAGAAAAAACCGCGGTTACTCTGTATGAAGCTTCCGGTTTGAAATTATTAATCTCTCTTTCACGCTCCACAATTAGTCTTACAGCAACCGACTGAACACGCCCTGCCGATAACGAAGGACGAACTTTTCGCCAAAGTACCGGAGATAATTCAAAACCCACAATGCGGTCAAGCACGCGGCGGGCTTGCTGCGCGTTAACTAAATCTAAGTTGATTTCACGCGGATTTTTTATTGCTTTAATAATGGCATCTTTTGTGATTTCATTAAAAACAATCCGTTTTGTATTCTGTTTTTTGAGGTTTAATTCTTCAGCTAAATGCCAAGCGATAGCTTCACCTTCACGGTCCTCATCGGAAGCGAGCCAAACGGTATCAGCAGTTTTTACTGCTTTTTTAAGTTCGGATACAATTTTCTTTTTATCCGGTGAAATCTCGTAATGCGGCTGATAATTATTGTCAAAATCAATTCCCAATCCTTTATCCACCAAATCACGAATGTGTCCCATGCTTGACTTGACTTCAAATTCTTTTCCGAGAAATTTTTCAATGGTCTTTGCTTTTGCAGGAGACTCAACGATAACTAAATTTTTTGACATAATTAATTTAAATTTTGAAATTGGGTGCAAAATAACAAAAACAAATAGGTATCAGCCAAATTTTCAGGCATTTATTTTTGTTTTTTATGAAATTAGTGGATAAAACACCCGAAAGTACAGAAAAATAATCAAACAAAACTTTGAAATGAATAATCGTTCAACCAACTCATTATTTTTAAATAACTAATGGGTGTAGCGATTGAAAATCGTTGATTATTATTGCGGTTGAAAACCGCAACACCCGTAAGTGAAGCAAAATAATTTGACTTTATTTTTATAAAGATAAGCTTCTTAAATTTGAGTATTTACAAATCGGAAAACACCATATTTCTTAGCTTTCTTTGAAAGTAAATTCATATCCAACATTATCCATTGCTTCCCGAATCACATCATCCGAAACAGGTTTTGAAAGATTTAGATTGGCTGTGCGAGTTGCTAAATCAACTTTTGCTTCTACACCATCTATTCTATTTAACGCTTTCTCTACGCGTGCTACACAATGTCGGCAGCTCATTCCATTGATTATAATTGTTTTTTCCATGATAATTTTTCCTCAAGTCATATTTATATTTGAAAGTTTTTTTTAACAGATAATTATTGTAAAACGTCTCACGAATCACTCTTAAAGTACCTTTTGTAATCCAGAAAGCTCGTCAGGATAAGGGTTTTTAGATAGATTTAGCGGAGATACTATTTCCTCAATCTCAGTGCATTCATAACCACTGTTATCGAACTTAGACTCATTGCCAATGCCGCGAACATCGGGCTTAATTTCCAACCCAACATGGAATAAAAAACTCCCGCGGCAAGCGGAATTCCGATAACATTGTAGAAAAATGCCCAAAAAAGGTTTTGTTTGATATTAAGAATTGTTTTCCGGCTTAATTTTATTCCGTAAACTACATCCAAAATATCATTTTTCATTAACACCACATCGGCTGATTCTATGGCTATATCGGTTCCGGAACCGACAGCAAAACCGATATCGGCTCTTGCAAGTGCAGGTGCGTCGTTGATTCCATCGCCTACCATCGCTACTTTCAGTCCTTGATTTTTCATATTTTGAATTACTTGGTCTTTATCTTGCGGAAGTACATCGGCTATTACCTCATCAAATCCGATTTCTTCTTGAATTGCCAATGCTGTACGTTCGTTATCACCGGTAAGCATCACCGTTTTCAAACCCATTTCTTTGAGAATTTCAATGGCTTTCCGGCTTGTTGGTTTCAGCACATCCGCCACTCCGATAACTCCAAGCACATTTTCATCATCAGAGATAAATAGTGCCGTTTTGCCTTGTTGAGAGAGTTGGTAAAGAAAATCTTCAACCGGCTCAATATCAATTATTTCTGAAATAAAAACTTTATTTCCAACACGATAAACCTCGTCTTTTATTTTTCCGGTAATTCCTTTTCCGGGAACGGTTTCAAATTCGGAAACAGGATAAAGTTCTAAATTTTTCTCTTCTGCTTCTTCAATAATTGCTTTTGAAATGGGGTGTTCAGAATATTTTTCCAACGAAGCGCTTATTTTCAAAATTTCTGTTTCATCAAGATAGTGAAATGCATCGATATCTGTTACTTTCAGATTTCCTTCGGTGATTGTTCCTGTTTTATCAAATACGACCACATCAATTTTATCTCCTGTTTCAAGCGCTTCGGCAGATTTGAACAATATTCCGTTTTCCGCGCCTTTACCCGTTGCTACCATTACTGCTACGGGAGTTGCAAGCCCAAGTGCACACGGGCAAGAGATAATCAGCACAGATATTCCGATTGTCAAAGCAAACTCAATGGGATAGCCCAAAAGCAGCCAAACCACAGCAGCCACAATGGCAATGGCTATCACAATGGGAACAAAAAACCGGCTGATTTGATCAGCCATTCTCGAAATCGATGCTTTTGAAGCGGAGGCTTCTTCGAGCAGTTGGATTATCTGAGCGAGTGTGGTGTCTTTTCCAACTTTTGTTGCCCGGAATGTGAAAAAACCGGTTTTGTTGATACTGGCAGATAGAACCGTATCACCTACCTGCTTCAAAACAGGTACGCTTTCACCCGTCAAAGCTGACTGATCCACAGCGCTGAATCCTTCCTGAATCACTCCGTCAACGGGAATTTTCTGACCCGGACGAATGCTGATTAAATCATTCAAGACCACATCGTCAACGGGAATTTCCATCTCCTTGTTTTCCCGAATCACCGTCATGGTTTGTGGAGCGGAATCAATTAATTTTGAAAGGGCATCCGAAGTTTGGCGTTTTGAACGAGCTTCAAAATACTTTCCAAGAGTAATCAAGGCAAGGATAGTTGCTCCCGATTCAAAAAATAAATCGTGCATGTATTGATGCACTACTGACATTTCACGACTATATATTCCAACGTAAATTTTGAAGATAGCAAAAATCCCATAGACAAGCGCGGCGGACGATCCGATTGCCACAAGCGAATCCATAGTGGGTGATAACCGGAATAGGGAGCGAAATCCATTTGTGAAAAATTTCCGATTGAGAATGTAAATAGGCAGTGCAAGTATAAATTGCAACGAAGCGAAATAAAGTCCATTTTCTGCTCCTGATAGAAATTTCGGTAAAGCCAATCCGATCATCGGACCCATTGCGAGATATAATAATGGTATCAGGAAAACGAATGAGCCGATGACGCGTTTCTTTAAAGATTCTTGCTCATGAAGTGCGTAATCCACTTTTGCCGTATCTGATTTTACTGTATCCGATTTCAAAAAAGCTTCGTATCCGGCATTTTGTACAGAATGGATAATGGTATCCGAAGTTACATCTCCCTCAAAATCTACCGACATGCTGTTGGTAAGCAAATTGACGTTGACATCTTGCACGCCCGGCACTTTTCTGACGCTTTTTTCCACGTGTGCTACACACGAGGAGCAGGTCATTCCTGTAACATCAAATTTTTCTGTTTTTATAGTTTTTTTCATGCAAATCTAAGTTAGATTAGTGAAAAAGCTATGGCGAAGCCATCACCTTTTCCACTTGCGCTGAACCATCCATGTCGAACTTTTTCAGCAGATTCCATTTTAATAAAAACAAGTATGTGACCTGATTGGTTCAAAATAAAACGTCTAACAAGTTTTCTTCTTGTCAGACGTTAGTTTTATTTTAAGATTATCCGTTTTTGTCCCCAATCTTAAATATGTTGTTTTTTTAGATTGGGACTAACCGCTTCAAGTCGGTTTGTCCCGTTGTTAAGCGACGTAAATATGCAACCATCCCGATATTCGGGATGGTTGTGGTTCAACAATTTAAAATTGCAACAAATAGGAATGATTGCGGATAATCGTATTTTATTTTCCATTAAAATTTCGATTGTTTCACCATTTAACAAATACTCCTATATCCCATTTCAAGTGATTAACATTATGCTTTTTGAAATCAGTAAAGATTGTTTCTCTGTTCTGATAAGTCCATTTGAATTGAGTTCTTTCGTAATCAAGTGATTTTTGCATTAGTGTATGGTTCAGATTACCCAAAATCCCTAAAGTGGAATTTCCGATAGTAAAGCAATCGTACGTAAATTCAATTGAGGGTTGAACAAACCATGTGTTGTCAGAACTAATATTATACTCGTATTTACGAATTTCATTTCCGTTTATCTTTTTCTCAAAAATTGGAATCTTAATGCTATTTGTAAAGTTTAAGCCACCTGTGAAAGCAATTTTAGCATTTAATCGATTGTACGAAACCGGGAAAAATACTCCCGCGAATAGATTGTTGGAGTGAAGCGTGTTTTCATAATAATCTCGGCCATTTACATTGTAATCAGGATTTTTTAATTTATGGAAAGCACCGTAATCTTTAAAATAAACTTTATCATTGCAATATCCGCCTAAAACCCCCATGTATTTTAATGGGGTATAAAATGCTTTTAATGTGAAATTATAAGGTTTTAGATTTGATCCCATATCGGTTTGAAGTGATATGTCAAAATTTTTTTTCAATTCAAATAGCACACTTAAGTTGACGTAAATATTCTGATTGTTTCCAATGTTGTAATTCATAAAATCAAGCATATCGCTTTGTGGTGTTTTTTCTATTTTCAGATGATTGTTGCCAATTGATAAGGAACCTCTCACTCCTTCGATGAATTGTCCGTACGAAATCCAAATTGTGAATGAGCAAAGAAATACTATTAATAAAAAAATCTGTTTCATATTTTCCGAATTAAATGATTTCAATTAGGTTTGTATCTACTGTTAATTCCTTATCATTAGATAGCTCTACAACAAATCTAAATTTAGCTTTGGTATTTTCTACCTTTGTTTTTAAAACCAAATCAATTTGCATTTCATATCGATCATATGCTGGTTTTGTCGGTACTTTCAAATACTCATCTATTGGTACGTACAAGTCATAAAGTGATATTGATACCAAAAAATTATCGGTAACATTAGTTCCAGCAGAAATTTCTGCAGATAAATCTTCTAATGTGATAATGCTTATTTTACGGATTGTTTGATTTGGAATAATTTCGGGTTCAGCCGGACTTTTTGCGCTCATTGGGGTGAATTCAAAGGAAAATGATTTTCTTTTGGAAGCATAATATTCTTGCTTGCTAAACTGTTTGGAAAGAAGTTTTAACTGAAAAGCAACGGCTTCACTTTGCATTTTGTCAACTTTATTATAAGTGAGATACTCGCCTGCATTATCCATATTTAAGACTGTAATACTATCAATATCGTAATAAATTTTTACAATTTCACCTGTTTTAGGTTCGCAACTATTAACCAATTTGATGAAAAAAATGATGAATAACAGCGTAGTTGCTTTGGTAAATATTTTCATTTGTCTAAATTTTTAATTTTCTCATTGTAAGATGAAACTTTTGACGATAAAATAATCTTTATTTGAATCCTTTCTGTCACTTATAATTTTTTTGATGCTGACCTTTCAGGGCAAAGACCTCCATTCTCAGTATTTAACCAAATTACAGACATTTATTAAAATGCTAAATGGGAGTGAGCAGTTACCCTTTTTGGATTTTATATTTAAGATAGATTTAAGTCTCGAAACGCAACTATATCAAAGAGTATTTAAAGTTCGTTAACAATTCTGAAAGTCTATCAATAGAAAAATTAACATTCATTTTTGAGAGGGGATATAAATAATAAAAACAGCCCTAACAAGTTTTCAAAAAAACCTGATAGGGCTGTAAATCCATAAGTCAGTTGTCTTCTAACTTTCGACTCAAACTATTTTACTATTTCCAACAATTCCACATCAAAAATCAATGTAGAAAATGGAGGAATGTTTGGGTGGTTTTCCTGCGCTCCGTATCCTAAGTTTTGTGGTACGTATAAGCGGTATTTTGAGCCAACAGACATCAATTGAAGGCCTTCGGTCCATGCGGGGATTACTTGATTCAAAGGGAATTCAGCAGGCGTACCTCGTTCTACCGAACTGTCAAAAACAGTGTCGTTGGTTAGTTTTCCCACATAGTGAACTTTCACCACATCGGTCGCGGTAGGTTTGGCTCCGGCACCTTCTTTAATTACCTCATATTGAAGTCCACTTTCTGTACTTTTCACACCATCTTTTTTCGCATTTTCAGCCAAGAATTTTTCACCGGCTTCTTTATTAGCACCGTATTTTTCTTTCATTTTTTCTTCCTGACGAAGCTGCATCACTTTTTGTACATACTCTTGAGCTTCTTCTGCTGTCATTTGAGTTTTTTCACCTTTAATAGCATTGATAAGAGCTTGTCTGATAAGCGAATAGTTTACGCTAACTCCCGAATCACCTAACAAACCGGCAGTTTTTTGTTGATTCAGCCAACTTCCTACTTGTCCGCCAACTTCTGCAAATTCAGGATTTTCTTCTACTTTTCCGGATAATCCTTCAGTAAGACCGTCAATGAATTTTTTGATTTTATAATCTACAGAATCACTGTCTTGAGCCAACATCATTTTCATATCATTTCCGTTGGCTAATCCAAAAGCATAATTCAAACTGTCAGCTTCGGATTTCAGTTGAGGTACTTTTGTGGAAACTCCACCACTACAAGCAGCCAATGCAAAAAGCACGGTTACAATTGTTGCTAAAAATATATTTTGCTTTTTCATTTTGTTTTTCGTAATTAAATATTTGACATTGACTATTTTACACTATCTGCGTTTAAGCTTTCGCTCTCCACTTCCACAGGTGGCTGCGGAGGCATATTTCTTTCCTGACGTTTTTGCATTGTCGTTTGCAAATACATTTGAGCTTCTTCTCCGGTCATACCTTCACCGAAGCTTTTCATACCGTTGATTAAGCCTTGTTTTATCAATGCTTCGTTGAATACAAGCGTAGAATCAAAGATTAGTCCGTTCTTTTTTTGTTGTTTAAGCATTCCGCCTACTTGTTTTCCGTAGTTGTACATTTCGTCTTTACTGTCGCTTTTGAAAGCTTTATCAGCTGCAGCTAAGAAAGTTCCAAGATTTTTTGCTGTAGAGTCAGTTTGAAAATAAGAAGCTTTAATTCCTTCGCCATTGATAATTCCAAGGGCGTAATTCAAACTGTCTTCCTGATTCTTTAGGGAAACTTCTTTCGCTCCTGTTCCACCTGTACAAGAGGTGAAAATGAGAATAGCGGCAAATAGCGCTATTGATAGAAAATGTTGTTTTTTCATTTTATTTTTATTTTTCTGTATTATTTTTTTTCTAATTTGAAAATAGATTGTTTATTTGGTTAAACTCTTCACAGCAAGCTACTTTACTATCTCAAGTAATTCCACTTCAAAGATCAACGGAGCAAACGGTGGAATATTCGCTTGCGGAACTCCTTGTTCGCCGTACGCCAAATTGTATGGAATAAATAGTTTGTATTTTGAGCCGGTGTTCATCAATTGAAGTCCTTCTGTCCAACCCGGAATAACTTGATTGAGCATAAATTCGGTCGGTTCGCCACGCTCAACTGAGCTGTCAAACACGTGTCCGTCAATTGTTGTTCCGGTGTAATGCACTTTCACCATGTCAGTTTCAATCGGTTTTGCTCCGGTTCCTGCTTGCAAAACCAAATATTGAAGACCGCTTGGAGTTGATTGTACTCCATCTTTCAGTAAATTTTCGGCTAAAAATTTTTCTCCTTCAGCTTTTTTGGCTTCGTTTTCTATTTGTTGAGCTTTTGTCAGGTAGCTTCGGAAATAGTTTTGTGCAGTTTCATTGTCCATCAACACCATACTGTCACCTTTCATTGCCTGAGTAAATCCTTTGATAACCAATTCTTTGTTGTATTTTCCTCCGGGGATATTTTCCAAGTCTTTTCCAAAACTTGTACCCACATTCACGCCAAGCGCATAACTCATGGAGTCTATTTCGTTGGTTAAAATGTTGATAGGAACGGCAGGAATTGGTTCAGGTTGCACTTTTTTAAAAGTCGAACAGCTGATTATGGAAAATACTATTATTGTGAGAAAATATATTTTTTTCATAAAATTTAAGACAACCCCTAACCCCTAAAGGGGATAATACAGGGCAGTCATGTTTTTATTAGTTTTATTAAAAATTGTTCTTTATTAACTAATGCTGAATGAATTTGACTTACTCACTCAATGTTCCCCTTCAGGGGTTAGGGGTGAATTAATTATTCTATTCCTAACAGTTCCACTTCAAACACCAATGTAGTGTGTGGTCCGATTTGCTGTCCGGCACCTTGTGCTCCGTAAGCTAAATTGGAAGGGATAAAAAGTTTCCATTTTGATCCAACAGGCATCAATTGCAGTGCCTCAACCCAACCCTGGATTACTTGCGTAACACCGAATGTTGCCGGTTTGCCACGCTGTACAGAGCTGTCAAACACCGTTCCGTCAATCAGAGTTCCGTGATAATGTACTTTTACGGTATCGCTCGCTTTTGGCGTTTTTCCGTCTCCTTTTGTTATGATTTCGTACTGGAGTCCGCTCGATGTCGTTTTCACTTCCGCCCGTTTTCCGTTTTCTTCAAGAAAAGCTTTTCCTTCGCTAATGTTTTTCTCCTGCGCTTTTGATTGCAAATCTTCGAAATAGCTATTAATCAGTCGCTGTGCTTCCTGATAGGTTATTTTAGGCTGTTTTTTGTTTAATACATCTTGAATGCCCGCGGCTAATTCCGCTACGTTAAGCCCGGAAACTCCGCTGCTTAATAAATTATTTCCTAAACTTAACCCTAAGGCATAACTTATGTTATCCATTTTACTTTTAAAATTTAAAATTAGGTGCAAAGATAGAGTAAAAAAACTAAAAATAATGACAAAATGGGTTGAATTTAACGAATTTAAGGAAACTAATCCTTACACTTAATAAGAAAAGGAATTCTCACACTTGAGTTAGTTCAGAATTTTCTGATTAAAAATGATACCAAGCAAGACGAATTGGTATGGAATTTCTACCTTGCAGATACTACGACCGGCATTTTTTCAACTTTTTTCTGACCAGAACTTGAATTTACCAATTCCACGTAAAGCACATAAATTCCGGGATTTACATTTAGCCCGCGATCCGTTTTTCCATCCCATATCATAAATCCATCAGATCCAAGTAGTTGATTTGTAGCTATTTGAGTAATCTTTGCTCCAACTGCATTAAAAATAATAACATTCGCTGTAAATCCTACAGCATCTGTTTTGTAACGTATAAATAAAACATCGTCTCTGCTATCGTTGTCGGGAGTGAATGCCTCAGGATCGGGATAAAACCAATTTTCGGTGTTTTTCGGTGTTTCGGCAGCTATTTCTCTGAATTGCGAGTTTTTATATCCGGGAGTTCCGTAGTTGACTTCAGAAGCTGCTGAATGCCAACTGCTTGGATCTTGTGAGTTCAATTCAGGGTGGATTCGTTCCAAAGAAACACCTTTTACATTTCGGATAAGTGAATGATGCCATTTTGCACTATATCCTACTTCATCCAAAATAAGCGTATCGCCTTCTATGTAGCTTCCTATCAGAAAGTTGGCACCTGTATTATTTAACGCGTTCCATCGTTCTGAAAAAATTATATTAGCTTCATTTGGTGCTTTGTAAGCTTCTCTGACAAGATCGGGTTGTCGGGTTAGAGCCAAATACGAATGTGGAAGAACAATGGAATTTGCCGGAAAGAAATTATTGAGGTTAAAGTTGCCTGCCGTATTCCTAACTCCAAAGAAGACATTACTCAAATCAATGGCTTTTGCCGAGTTATTATAAATTTCAAAATATTCATCTGAGTTTTCAAGATTATCGAATAATATTTCATTGATTACCAAATCCCCAATTTCGGGTTTCTCATAAATCCCAATCTGTTTTTCGGTTTCCTGCAGCAAATTGCCCGCTAAGTCCTTCACGTTATTTGCCTGGACGGTATAAATTACACTTCGAGCAAAATTTTGAGAAAAAGTGAGCGTCGCCATAGTATTTCCTTGAGATAGTTGAACGGAAGTTGGGTTGCCTATTCCATTATCTACCTGAAAATCAGATGTAGAAAGATCTACTTCTTCAGAAAAAGTAAGTATCAGTTGATTTGGTTCTACGATTTGTAAGTCGGTCCATTCGGGTGGAATTTCATCGATAAATTTATCTCCTGATACTGAAATATTATCAAAAAAATAGGCATTACCGGTCGTTCCTGTATTAGCAAACAACACCCCGAAATACTTACTGCCTTGCACATGATTGTCCACAGCTACGGCATTTTCTTGTACAAAATCAGCATCGTTGAAGTCCGGATTTTCTGACTGACGCTTTCTGAAAAGTGAAAAAGTACCATCTTTAGAACGTGTTACACGTATAGTTACAATTACCGGATTAGTGTCAATCGATTTATCCGCACCATCAATTATTTTCGTCCGGTTATTGCCTTGCTGACGATAAAGTGATATTTCATCCGCCGTGTTCCCGATATGGACATAGTAGCCATTCAAATCGCCAGAAATATCAGCACGGTCGGAAATAATGTAAACCATTGCATAATTGTTGCTTGATGTAGTATAATTTATTCTAACCCAAAATTCCCAAGTAGCATCCTCAAAAACTTCTGATGGTGTGGATAGATATGAACGTGAAGTTGTAGAAGCGTTGGATTGAAGCTGATTAGATGAGTTTACGATAAAATTATCTGTCATGCCGCTCCAAACAGGATTTTGAGTAAAATCTCGATCCGAGAAATCCTCAGTCCAATGTATCGAATTTTGAGAAAAAGTCCATATCGGGAGAAAAATTAATATAAAAAGCAATGATTTATTCATAAATTGAAAGGTTTAATGATAAAAAGAATTATTTTTGCAAAAATTTTTTATTTTGAACAATAGGCTGACAAATATAGTTATTTATTTTGAACAATCCTTTGTTAATCAGTTGATATATAAGAAAGAAAGTTTTATTTAATAATATAAAAATGAAAGTAGCAATTGTTGGCGCGAGCGGCGCCGTAGGTCAAGAGTTTTTAAGGATATTGGCACAGCGGAAATTTCCGTTGACCGAGTTGGTTTTGTTTGGTTCTTCGAGAAGTGCCGGAAAAGAGTATGAGTTTAATGGTAAAAAGCTGGTTGTAAAAGAGTTGGTACACGGCGATGATTTCAAAGGTTTTGACATTGTATTTACTTCGGCCGGAGCATCTATATCTCGCGAATTTGCCGATGATATAACCAAGCATGGAGCCGTGATGATTGATAATTCAAGTGCGTTTCGCACGGATGACGATGTTCCCTTGGTTGTACCGGAAGTGAATGCCGCCGTTTCGAAAAATCGTCCTCGAAATATTATTGCAAATCCAAATTGTACAACAGCCATTATGGTAGTTCCGTTGAAAGCCATTCAGGAGCTTTCTCCGATTAAGCGTATTCATGTGGCTTCTTATCAGTCAGCAAGTGGTGCCGGAGCAGCGGGAATGGAAGAGTTGGAGAATCAATATAGACAAATCACAGAAGGAGAGGAGCCGACTGTGGATAAATTCGCTTATCAGTTGGCTTACAACGTCATTCCGCATATTGATGTATTTACAGATAACGGATACACCAAAGAAGAGATGAAAATGTATCACGAAACACGTAAAATAATGGATACAGATGTAGCTGTGAGTGCAACATGCGTTCGTGTTCCTACACTTCGGGCGCATTCTGAAAGTGTTTGGGTGGAAACAGAAAGACCGATAAGCGTTGAAGAAGCTCGTGAAGCTTTTTCAAAAGCTGAGGGTGTAATTCTGATGGATAATCCGGATAAAAAAGAATATCCAATGCCGCTTTTCCTTTCAGGTGAAGATGCTGTGTATGTAGGTCGTGTGCGTAAAGACATTGCAAATCCGAACGGGTTGACATTTTGGTGTGTCAGCGACCAAATCAAAAAAGGCGCTGCACTGAATGCAGTGCAGATTGCAGAGTATTTGATTAAAGAAGGCGATTTGAAATAAATTCATTTACAAAACAGATAATCAAAAAGGCACAAGTAAACTTTAAGCTTGTGTCTTTTGTTTTTTTAAAACGAAGTCGTCTTGACTTATAAAATTTTGTTAGTCAATAGGGCACTGACGCTTTCAGCGGCATTGACCGTTGTGATTTAAAAATGCAAAATGTCGCTATAAGCGTCAGCTCCGATAAATCGGAATTTTCAATTTGCAATTGCGAGAAAAAGTCAAGATCACCTCAATGTAATTCGGGCATTTTATGTAACGTTGTTTTGGTAAATTATGCGAATCAAGGGTTGATAAAAAAAATCGAAAAAAGTTAATAAGGTTATAGTTTGATAGTCGCAATAGTTATTAAGGTTAAAGATAAAACCGAAATAAGGTTTTTGTGAAATAACCAATAAAAGATGTGCTTTTGACAAGAAAATTCTCATCTATCTGACTAAAAATTAACCTTAATAACATGTATAGTCTGAACTAAATTCACCTTATTACCTTATTTTCAGTTAGATATAATGTTTTGTTGTAAAGTATTGAACTCTTAATTCGCATGATTTAAAAAACTCATATGGAAATAAAACAAATATTACGTAAAGTTAGAGCTGGCATTTTTAATTATTACGCAAAATATGTCTTTTTTTTATCAACAAGAAGAGCAAATGCAAATACTTTTTTGAATTTGAGCTTGAATGAAAAATTAAAAGATGGTCACATAGACTTGATAACTGTTGCCTTCAATTCAGAAGTTTTAATCAACAAACAAATAGATCTGCTCCGTACACATCTAAAAGAAAAAGAATTTACTCATATCATAATTGACAATTCAACATTTAGGGGAAAACGTAAAAATATCAAAGAAATCTGTATTCAAAAAGGTGTTTCCTATGCTCCTGTTCCATTATTCATCAATCGATTAATATCAACTCGCCTATTTAACCACGGAATTTCTCACGGTGCCGCTATAAATTGGGCTTTTTATAATATCGTATCTTACCGTAAACCAAGTTTTTTCGGTACTTTGGATCATGACATATTACTTACCGGAGAGTATTCAATTACTGACAAATTCAAAAATCAGGATTTTTATGGAATAAAACGAGACAGAATAAAGGGCTGGTATCTCTGGCCGGGATTTAGTTTTTTTAAATACGACGTTTTAAAAGACTTAAAAATCAATTTTTTACCCTATCAAATAAAAGACATCTATCTGGATGCCGGCGGCTCCAATTATTTATGCCTTTATAAAAATTACAACATAAATAGCATTCAATTTGCCAACGATAAGCTTATCAGAATACAAGAAACCAAAGGACTGAAAAACTACAACGACATTTTTCATACTGATTGTATTGTCAGGATAGATGATGTCTGGGTGCATATTATAAATGGTTCAAATTACACAAAACAAGAAGGAAAGGATATAATGATGGAAAAAGTGCTGAACAGATTTTAGTTTGAGTTGATTATTTTAACGAAAATAAATTCTTGTAAGTTATGGACAAAATTAACAGTAAATCGTTGTAAGCTTCAATTATAAAAGTGTAACCCAAGTTACGCTTTGCGACTTATTTAAGACTTATTTTTGTACTCAATTTCAATTATAACTAAATTAATTAAAGGTAATTTTTATGAAACTTTCTTACGACAAACCGGTAAATCCATTTGAAAAAGGGACAGTTTTTTCGCTTGAAAATTCAGTTGAATATTCTCAAGGAGGCGTTATTAGCAAACAAATCACGAAATCTCCTGCCGGAAATGTGACTTTATTTTCATTTGACGAAGGACAGGGCTTGACCGAGCACACTTCACCTTTCGATGCTATGGTGCATATACTTGATGGTGAGGCTGATATTATTATAGATGGCAAATCAAACATTGTGAAAAAAGGAGAATGTATCATTATGCCTGCGGGAATTCCTCACGCACTTCATGCTGTGAAGCCTTATAAAATGCTTTTAACAATGATAAAAGGCTAATATTTTATGAATAACAAAAAAGATTTATTGAAACATATGCTCCTTCAGCTTCACGAGGGAGCACCTGCCGAAGTTTTACGAAATAGAATTGTAGAAACTATGAGCAGTATTCCGTACCACGAAGTAGTGGAAGTGGAACAAGAACTTATCAGCGATGGAGTCCTTTCTCCGGAGGAAATTCTCGCATTTTGCGATTTACATACGGCTGTCTTGGAGGGAAGCATTGATTTAGAAGATGCAAAATCTATTCCTGAAGGTCATCCGGTAGATACATTCAAAAAAGAGAATATCGCTATTCAAAAAGAAGCAGATAAACTACACGTATTATTCAACAAAGTAAAAGAGATAACAGATGAAAATGTAGCAGATTACATTATCAAAATCAGAACTGTTTTCAATACTCTTTGGGATATCGACAAGCATTATAAGCGTAAAGAATACCTACTTTTCCCCTATTTGGAACAACACGGAATTACCGGACCTCCCAAAATAATGTGGGGAAAACACGATGAAATTCGTGCTTTGCTGAAAGATGTGTACGAAACACTTGACACGCCTAATATCGAAGCTGCTGAAATGGTCCCAATTGTTGATTTGGTCTTAAAACCTGTGATAGAGCTAATAGAGGGAATGATTATGAAAGAAGAGGAAATTCTCCTCCCAATGTCTATGGACACGCTTACCGAAGAAGAGTGGTATAAAGTTTATCAAGAAACTCCTGAATTTGGGTTCTGCTTGGTAGATCCTGAAATAGAGTGGAAGCCTGAAGGAATTGTAAAAGAGGAAGTAGCTTTTGTTCCGGGAGATGCTATCAGATTGTCATCGGGTAATTTTAATTTAGAAGAACTCGAATCATTGTTTGTTAATTTACCGATTGATATTACCTATGTAGATAAAGATGATAAAGTAAGGTTTTTCTCCCATAGTCCCAATCGTGTTTTCGAGCGAAATCGCTCTGTTCTCGGGCGTGATGTGCGACTTTGTCACCCACCGGGAAGTGTCCACATTGTAGAGCAAATCCTGAATGATTTCAAAAGCGGTAAAGAAAATAAAGCTGTATTTTGGATGTCCAATTTTCAAGGAAGATTTATCTACATTGACTATACCGCTCTTCGTGATAAAGAGGGGAATTACCTTGGTGTAGTAGAATTTACACAAGATATAACTGAATTACGAAAATTAGAAGGTGATCAACGATTGCTTTCATACGATTAAAATTTATTTTTTACATTAAGGTCGTATGGAACACGCCATTAATCATATCCTTAGGTTTAAGATTTATCTTAAATGGCTATTTCATACAGTAAATAACTCAGCCCCTCAATCCCCTAAACGGGAAGTATATAAGGGGTAGAATTTAGCTTTGTAAAATTACAATGATTTGAGAAATAAAATCTTCATATTATTTGACACGAACCTGAATGAAGCAAAACAGCTCTGAAAATCGAACAGAATTCCCCCTTCAGGTGGAAAGGGGGCAATTATCTATCACTCCCGATACAAAAATTAGTGAATTACTGAAGAATTATCCTCAGTTGGAGTCCGTGTTGATAAAGTTTTCTCCCACATTTTCTGCGCTTAAAAATCCGGTGCTTCGTCGAACTGTAGCCAAGGTAACATCGTTGCAACAAGCTGCTAAAGTGGGAAATGTCTCTGTTGTTGATATGGTTGATAAGCTTCGTTCTGTAGTAGGACAACCACCGTTATCCGAAGAAATAGAGATGGGCGAAAATTCAGAATATTCTCCGGAGTTTACTCCCGATAAAATTACACATCACTTCGATGCAAGACCAATTATCGAAGCCGGTGACCATCCGAAAGATGCCATTTTAGATTTGGCAAACACCATGAAAACAGATGAATGTATAGAAATATTGACACCATTTCCTCCTGTTCCCATCGCCGATTTATTGAGAAAGAAAGGTTTTTCGGTTACCATGCTTCAACCGAAAGGGGGTGTTGTGAAAACCTATGTCTCTCGTTAATGCGTTGAAAGCATTTCATAAGCAGATGACTCATAATCCTGTTTTTTGCTTTTAATATAAACACATCAACAGTTTGTCTCAATAATTAATAAATATTCGCTTAAAATTCATAACTTTGCGCTTCTAAAAGGCGACACATAAGTAGAAATTTAACTTTATTGGAGATTAGAAAATTATGGATGCATCTATCTGGACAAATATTATAGGCTATATTGCCATGACATTATTGGTTATTTCCTTCATTCCCAAGCAAATAAAAACCGTACGGATTGTCAATCTGATTGCTTGTATGTTTTTCGTGGGATACGGTATTTTATTAGGCTGGGCATGGCCTATCATCATTTCCAACGTGGCGGTGTGCTGTGTGCAAATTTATCACTTGTTTTTTGCGAAACAAAAACCGAATGTTGAGGTTACAGGAAAGTAATTCTTGCTTTTCAATAATTTGATTAATTTAATGAGTTCCTCCTGACTTTTCCTTAAACTTTTAGGCTTATTCCACATACGTTAAATCTGACATTTTATTTACCTCCAAATCAAACTGCTGCTACAAGCAACACCTTGTGTGGTTGATCCCGGTTTACGCAGCCAAATAGCGCCGCTGTTTTTATCTTCTAAATTATAAAGTTTGCCATCTGCCGGAATAACTATAATGTAGCCAAATTTCCCGCCCGTAACGGAAACCCACGAGCCGTCAGGATAATCGTGATCGCTCCACGGTGTGCCCGAGCGTGTGGCGCCGGTGAAAGCAATGTATTTGCCGTCGGGCGAAAAAGTGGGTCGGTGTTCGCCGTCGTGGTCTATAAAGTCGATCGTGTAGCTGGTTGTGATTTGTTGCAGATTACTCCCGTCTATATTGCTCATCCACAGGTGCTTGTCTTTTCGGAAAACAAATTTTGTTCTTTGCGGATTGACGGTTACGTAACTAATGCCTTCGAGCGAAAACACGTGAGACGCTGATTGGTAACCATCAGTCGGGCTGCATTTATAAACCGATTTTCCGATTCTGAAATAGAGCGTGTTATCTGCCGTCCAAACGGGAATGCCGTATTTTAGAAAGCTTACTCCTTCCTCGTACCATTGCGAAACCGCTTGTCCGGTTGCCGTGTTTACGATAGTCATGGGCATATCCGAAAAGTGCTGTGCTTCCAGCGCTAGATATTTCCCGTTAGGAGAAATGTGAGCATCGGTCGATTTTACATCGTCCCATTCATACGTAATATCAAAAATGTTGTTGCCATCGGTGAGTGATTTATATTCAAGATTTGTATTTTTTCCACGTAACACAAATCGCCTTTCGTTAAAATTGTACGTTCCTTCCACATCCATCGTCAGGAGTATGTTTTTGTTGTCCCACGTGATGTCGTAGCTGTCGAATCTCGAGGAACCGGGTCCCATTTTCATTATTTTGAGCGAGGATGTTCCCGATGCGAAATCCATATATCCCACATCGCCTGCAAAATACCAATAAATAGTACCGGGTAGATTTTTCGTTGAGTTATTGCTCATCGAAATGTCATCTTTGCTGCACGATATACACGAAATGCACAGTCCGAGTGCTAAGAGAGAAAGAAATTTTATTGTTTTCATAGTTGTCATTTTTTTTGATGTGATATTTTATTTCCAAAACAACTCTCCATCCACCGCAATCAGCTTGTTTTTCGCGTTTAACGGAAAAATTACGCCGCTCTCTTTGCTGTCCATATCGTAAAGTTTTCCGTCGGCGGGAATGATGGCGAGGTAACCATAATGACTTCCGGTGCCTACAACCGAGCCGTCGATGTGATTTTCCCAACTTGCCGCGGCGCCGATGGCTTTCGTGCTGAACGCGATGTATCTGCCGTCGGGACTGAAAACCGGAAGCCTTTCACCGTCTTCTGTAAGTGATTCTATGGTTTTGCTTTGGGTGATTTGGCGTACGTCGCTGCCGTCTGTGTTGCACATAAAAAGATGTTTCTCCGCCCTGAAAACCACTTTTGTTCCCTGCGGATTGATGGTGGCGTGCAAGGACGGGATTTTCAGTAAACCGTTTGGCTCCCAATTTCCTGCTTCGTTGATTTTGAAAATACTTCCATCGACATTCACAATCAGGCTGTTGTCGGCTGTCCATCCGATAATTTTGTGGTTCCTTAAACTCACATTCGCGTCTCTGAAACTTTCAACGGTTTCATCTTCGCCGGCATGAACGATAGTAATGGGATGATTGCCGGAGCTCTCGGCATTGATGGCAATGAATTTTTCGTTAGGCGATATATAACATTGTGTGCCACTGCCAATTCCAATGTTTCGCCACTGATACGTGAAGCTGAAAATGTTGTTGTTGTCCGACAGCGTTGTAAACGCAATCGAGGGGCTAAGTTCCCTATAAGCAATGCGTTGATGGTCGGTGCCGCTTATTCCCTTTGTAGTTACAAGCAAAATATTTTTACCGTTTTGAGCTATATCGATTTTTCCGAAATCACTTTTCGTGGCATACGCTTCCACAAATCTGTTTTCCCCGAATCGGATATAGCTGTATTTACCCGCAAATTGAAAATAGATGGCTCCCGGCAAATTTTTTACCTTTTGCTTATTTCCACTTATATCTACATGTTCATTGCTGCACGCCGTGCAACTCACAAAAAGAGCGAGTGCAATGTGTGAAAAAAGTTTTATCGTTTTCATTTCCTGTCATTTTTTTATTATTTATTTATATGGTTATCTGCATTTGTTCCTATAGTAAACTTTAGATAGGGACTAACCGCTTTAAGTCGTCCACGATATCTATCGGGATGTCCCGTTTTGCCTAATACTTTAATAATGTAACAAGTGAACTTTGATCTGCTGCTTGCCCGCCATAGACGGAGTTGCCGTTTGGCAGTTCAAATTTGTATCGAATTAGGAATGATTGCCGATAATCATTATTTATTTATTTCAAACGCGCATACCTTATCTAACTCTAACGTTGAAGGCGAGGAGTTTTCCCACATCGTTAGTCCTAATCCGAAGTAATCTAAATTCGTAATGTCTGAATCGTTCCATTGATACAGTTTCTTTCCGTTCATAATGAAATTAACAATTCCGTTTTCTAATTCAATTCTTAAAATAGACGTCTGAGTTATATTAATCAACGAGCTTTCAGTCCATTCGGTAATTTCTTTCAACGTATTCGTTGTCGCGTTGTATCGGTTAATTTTAAAATAATGATTTTCTGTCAAATAAAACGATGTTTCTTTGATCTTATCCGCATTTAAAACGACAACTACACTACCGGTGCCGGCAGTAAGTCGGAACGTGAATTCCAAGATTTGTTTCTTCTCGTTACCCGTGAATTGTTTTTTCGCGTAAGCGTAGTAATAATTTCCATCACTTTCAGTTCTTTTTTGAATAAGTTTGCCTCCCGCTTCCGAAACAATATAATTTGCCTCGTCTTTTAGGTACATCCACCCCGAATTTCCATCGAAATTTTCTTCATACACTACATTTTCTCCTTTGGAAATATCGGTTTCATGGTTACAAGCAGCGAATAGTAAAGTTGCTGTCATTGCTATAATAATTGCTTTTTTTGTTTTCATAACTTTCTGTTTTTAAGTAGATTAAAAATATTTTTTCAATTAGACAAATTTATGTATTGCATTAATTTTTGGATGATACTTAAGTTTTTTACAAAGATAAATTGTCGCAACTCCGAAGTCAATACTCATTAACGAGTAATTATTTCTACTGGTTTTCCGGTATTTTCAGGGAAAAATAGGCAGTTAATACACGGTATTTTACTAACTTTGCCGATATGAAACTCCGAAAAATATACGTCCTATTGGCTTTATTTATCGTATCCGTTTTTAGCGCCGGGGCGCAAGAGATTCAAGACCTGACCGAGCGGGTGGAAAATTCGCGCACCAACGTGGAGAAATTTCACGCGCTGATGAAGCTGTCTGATTACTGGTCGTATCGCGATACCGCCAAAGCCATCCAAACCCTGCGTGAAGCCAAGCCACTGATTGATGGAGATAATTTTCTGCAAGGTGTCCATCTTTTCTTCGAAGCGGGCGTGTATTACGGTTACGACAACCCCAAAAGTCAACGGTTTTACATGGAAGCTGATGCGTATTTAGAGAAGTTTGAAACGCCCGAAGCATACCGATACAGAGCACGACTTTGGCACAATTACGGTGCGTTGGAGCAACAGGCAGACAACGACCAAGCCTTTATGGATATTACTTTAACGCGCTGCATTCCCTATGCACTAAAATCCGGCGATGATGATCTGCTGATGGGCTATTTCACGAATGTGGGCATGATTTTTTACAACCACAAGGAATACGACAAAGCGCTGGAATATTATGAAAAAGCCCTCTCTTTGGTTCGCTCAACGCGGCATGAAACCGAGAGTTTGCTATGGACATTTCTGAACATGTTTGATGTTTATTTCTATACGGATAATAAGGAAAAAGCTCGCCGAACACTTCAGAAAGCGGAAGATTTGCTGGCGCGTATCCCTGAAAAGAAATTAGCGGGTGTGTTTTATAAAAACAAAGCCAAACTATTGAATTTGGAAGGAAATCCGGAAGAAGCATTGCGAAGCATTGAAGAGGGGATGCAGGTGGCGCAAGAATACAATTTCACATGGGATTATACTACGTTGAAATACGAGAAAGCGCAGATTTACAAGATGTTGGGTAATTGGCAATCGGCAAAAGACGTGCTGGACGAACTGCTGCAAGATCCGCAAAGTAATCTATTGGGAAAAAGCCGACTCGCGCTAATGTACGAGCTGTCCGAAATTGAAGCGCGCTTGGGGAATTTTCGCAGAGCGTTTGACCTGATGCAAAGCTACAAAACGTTGAACGACAGCATTGGTTCAACAGATTTCAAGCAGCAGCTTGCCGATATGGAAACCCGCTACCGCACGGCGGAGAAGGAGCAAGAAATCGTGCTGTTAGAAAGTAAAAATCGGCTGCATCTTACCTTGTTTCTTGGCGCGGTTTTCTTTGCTGTTTTGTTGGGTGCGTGGATTTGGTATGCCTGGCGAGCACGTAGAAAGCAGGCTGCAAAAGACGCCTTGATGCTCCGTCAACAACGAGAAATTGACATTTCCAACGCTTTGATGGAAGGCGAGCAGCAAGAGCGTACACGCTTGGCACGCGACTTGCACGACGGCTTGGTGGGACGAGTTACCGGTCTGAAAATGAACGTGGAACGTATTTCCCGTGATAACTGCCGAGGCGAATTGCCCGACGTGGTGGCTGAATTAGATACGGTAATCGCCGAACTGCGCCTAACAGCGCGTAATTTGGAACCTTCCGTGCTGAACAAACAAGGCTTGGAAGAGGCAATCCGCAGCTTTTGCCAATCGCTTCAATCACCTGAAACCGCCATTCTATTTTATGCCAACGGGCTATCGGACGTAACGGATAAAAACTTGCAACTTTCTGTTTATCGCACTGTACAAGAGTTGGTTACAAATGCCGTTCGTCATGCTGACGCCACGCAAATCATGTTGCAATGTTCAGTAGAAAATCGGTTTTTGCTAATAGAGATTGAAGACAACGGGAAAGGCTTTGACCCACGTACCGTAACCCGAAATATGGGACTGAACAACTTGGAAGCACGCGTAAAATCCATTGGCGGCACTCTAAAAATCGACTCCCGACCGGGCGACGGTACTCAAATTCAGATTGAAACACAGCTATAAACTATGATACGAACCGTTATTTGCGACGACCATCCCGTTATTACCCAAGGACTGACGAGCTACCTGTTCGAGCACGAACAGATAGAGGTGATAGGCGCCGCGGCGTCGGCACAAACCCTTCGAGAGCTGCTCCCCGTAGCCGAAACGGATGTGTTGCTGCTCGATATCCAATTGCCCGACGGAAGTGGCATCGAGTTGTGTGGTGAAGTGAAACGGAACTATCCGCATATCCAAATCTTGGGATTAAGCAATTTAGACGATCGTAACGTCATTCTCCGTATGCTCAACGAAGGCGCTTCGGGCTACGTGCTTAAAAGCGCTCCGATGGAGGAAATCGTAAAAGCAATTCTCAATATTTACGACGGCGGTGTTTACTTGGGCGAACACGCCCAAAAAAGTTTCGCTTCATCAAAGCCCGATGTATCGGAAGAGATACCGCCTGTTACCCGTCGTGAAAAAGAGGTGCTGCGCTACCTTGCACAAGGATTAAGCTCCACGGAAATCGCCGAAAAGATGTTTGTCAGCCCGCTTACCGTCGATACCCATCGGCGAAATTTACTCCAAAAATTTAACGTCAATAAAACCGTGAATTTGCTGCAAAAAGCGAAAGATGTGGGATTGATAGATGGGTAAAGGAGGTTTTGAGAGGAGGGTTGTATTGATCGTGGTGTATGAATTGTTTGATTCTTAGTATCTCCTTAATTATGCGAATCTGGGGTTAAATTGAAGGTAACAAGTTTAATATCAGCGAGTTGAATTTTCTATTAAGGTTTAATTCTTATAAGAATGAGCCTGCTCCGAAAACCTTGTTTTTTCACGCAAAGACGCAAAGTCGCCAAATTACATTTTTGGAATAGGCTGATTTCCAATGCGTAATTTTAAATTCGCAAATATCAAAATCAAAGAATTTATTAATTCTCACTTTTTGGTGTGGACTCAAGAATAAGGTTTTACATGAAAAGAACCTTATTGTTCAAAACAACCTTAATAAAAAAGGATTATATTTCCTAATAGAGACCTTATTCCCTTATTTATTAGTCAGTTACGTCATTTATAGAATCGGATTCAATTCCTGATTCGCATTGTTTATTTTTGAGTTTATGAAGTGCAAATCTACGGAATGATGTCCGTCAACTTTATCATTTTTACCAATTCTCTCTTATCCACAATCCAAAAAACTTGTCGTAAACCGTAAAAACGCCGTTATCACTGGTTATATAGTCTTTTTCCAAAAGCACACGCTGAGCCGCTTGAACAGAACTTGCCGATGAAAGACTATACTTCTTTATGAATTCTGCCGATTTGATACCTGCTGCTTTTCCGGCTTTTGCAATCGCAATTAATAGTTCTTTTTGTTTTTCGGGCAGGCGAAACATTGTTTCTTGATAAACATAGCGGTAGGAATTAACCACCTGATTAACGGCTTGGATAAGCATTGCTTCATCGCAGGTTTCGCCGGCAGACGTGTTTGCAAATAATGTATTTAATACCTTTTGCATGTACCATGTTATGCCTTCAAATTGATTGTAGATAGCAATAATTACATCTTTTGGAATGGCTTTTTTGTTTTCATCGAAGTGTTTTTGAGCAAAAGCTGCGTATTCATCGCGTGAAATCGCTTCCAATTGCATCATCGAGACGCTCTGATAAAATGGACGAGACGCGCTCAAAAACATATTTCCCATGACGTGACGCTGGCTACCGGCAAAGATAAATCGTCCATTTCGACAATGTTGAATAAACGTTCGCAGCGTGGCTTCCACATTTTTTTCAGGATACAACGCTATTTGCTGAAACTCATCAATGGCAATCATGCAGGGCTTTCCGGCTAATTCTATAAATTGAAAGATTTCATCCAATGTCGCTTGCTCATTTTTAATATCATTCAGACCCAAATGAAAACTCGGCACACCCGCCACGTCAAAAGAAATTCCGGCTTGTATCGATTTTACAGTCGATATAAAAGTCTCATATGCCTTTCTACCAAACGGTTTCAGTCCTTCCACTATTTCCTTGCTCAGAGCGAAGATAAAC
>JAAYIT010000014.1 GCA_012523295.1 Porphyromonadaceae bacterium
ACGTAACTTGTTTTTTGAGCAGAATTTGCGCTAGTATGTGGATTTCACGTTTGGAATGATGCAATATGAGCAAAATTTGCGCGCGTATGTGGGTTTTGACGAACCTTTTAGTTACGTCCGTATAATGGTGTAAATTGATAAAAACGAGAACATGCTTCTCCTTTCGGTTATAATGTAGTTTGTAGACAACAAAACCGGAGGTGGAGAAACATGTCTCAAATCAATTTTACATTAAATTACGATGAAGTGGTAGATCTTTTTTTAAAAGAGAAAAATGAAGCGTTCGCGTACCTAATGGAAAAAATCTTAAATGCTTTTCTATTAGCAGAATCTGAAGAACAGATTGGCGCAGGAAAGTATGAAAGAAACGAAAAGCGATCTGATTACCGCAACGGTACTCGGGGTCGGCCACTCGTTACAAGGATTGGGAAACTCATACTGAAGATTCCACGCCATAGAAATGTACCTCTTTCAACGATACTCTTTGATCAATACCAAAGAAATGAAGCAGCTTTGATTACAACGATGATGGAAATGGTTGTCCAGGGGGTATCCACCAGGAAGGTAACCAATGTAGTAGAAGAACTGTGTGGAACCAGCTTTTCTAAATCAACGGTATCGGAGCTTTGTAAAGCGCTAGATGAAAACATTACCGCATTTCAAACCCGTACATTGGAAGACCCGTATCCGTTCTTAATTGTGGATGCCAAGTACTTTAAAGTGAGAGAAAATCATCGCATTGTATCTAAGGCCTTCATGGTGGCTATGGGAATTACAGAGGATGGCCGTAGGGAAATCATTGGATTTGGCACCTACGATAATGAATCAGAGGCAACCTGGAAGGAGTTTTTTATCAGTTTAAAAGAAAGAGGATTGAATCCTAACATGGTTACATCGGACGCCCATCAAGGCTTGCTTGCTGCTTTGAAGGAAGTTTATCCGGAGGTGCCATGGCAAAGATGCCAGGTTCACTTTCTGAAAAACATCATGAAGGAGACACCGAAAAAGGAGCAGGAAGGGTTGAGAACAGAACTACGAGAAATGTTTACAGCAAAGACTATAGAAGCAGCTAGGAAGCGTAGGGATGAGATTATCAACGATTACAAAGATGTGGCGCCTAAGGCCATGGAAAAGCTGGAGCTTAATTTTGAGGAAGCTATGACGGTGATGCTGCTACCCGAAAGTATGAGAACGCCACTTCGTACTACAAACTACGTAGAGCGCGAAAATGGCGAATTAGGACGCCGTTCCGATGTCATTCGAATCTTTCCCAATGTGAACTCCTTGACTCGCTTAATGGGGGCGGTTTTGATAGATCGGCATGATATCATGAGCACAAGAAACGCCTTGTTCTCAAAAGAAAAATACATCCAAGCAATCAAGGAAACAAAGCCTAAGCTTATTAGGATTGCCTATGAGCAAGTAAGTCTTTTAAAGGCTTCCTAAGGCCTAATATAACGATTACGATAAGAGTGAAATCATAGCATAAGAAGCGGTAGAATCGTTTATGCCGCGAAAGCTTGTTTATATGGGGCTGGCCCTCTGGTAAACTCTCGGCGGCAGAAATGACGCCCAAAGAGAGCAGTTTATTTCTGCCTAAAAAAAGGGAGTCCAGAGGGTCAGGGGCCCCGTGTAAACAAAACTGTGGAATAAATGTGGGAAATAATCAATTATTGTCAAACTAGTTAATCGTTATTGATTCGAGCTATATTATGACCGATCAATTTACACACAAAAAAGGACTTGACGACCTGATCCGTCAGTCGTGGTCAAAAAAGCGCGACCAGTGTGCTTGATCCGTCAGTCGTGGTCTAAAAAGCGCGACCAGTGTACCTGATCCGTCAGTCGTGGTCTAAAAAGCGCGACCAGTGTACTTTTTATAGGAAAATGGGTATGAAAAGTACACTACACGCGCTTTTTTGACCAGAAATCGAAAATAAAGTACACTACACGCGCTTTTTTGACCAGAAATCTAAAATGAAGTACCCTGCACGCGCTTTTTTGACCATTGCAATAAGAACCTATATCCCGACCCAGCCCGCACATATTTGACTATTGATTTAAATATAATATTTCACTATGAAAACAATTATCAGACAATTAGATTGTAGGAGATATAAAACTCCCAATCCCTTATTTTTATTAGGTTTGGGAGCTATGGTTTTGGAGGCGACACCCAGATTTGAACTGGGGAATAAAGGTTTTGCAGACCTCTGCCTTACCACTTGGCTATGTCGCC
>JAAYIT010000155.1 GCA_012523295.1 Porphyromonadaceae bacterium
AGTATTTTTATTTTTTATCCCGATAAAGAGCAACTGATTCCGAACAGGCAGTACTTAAATTATGTATAGAAGTTATTGCTGATAAGCTTTTATTTTTCAGATTTTAACAAAGCCCTTATTACCTCTAACGGTTTGAGTATTGCCGAAGGCGGGGATTTTTAGCACTAAAGTTCAATCGAAGGAAGAATGATAAACTTTGTACAAATCTCCAATCGAAGCCCTTTAACCCGCTTTTGGCAATACTATGTTAGCGGTAGTTTTAATTCTTGAATACTGTTTTTCCATCTTTTTGCAGCTCGTATTTGTCACCCTTGCCAGTAAGTTCGTAGTGGTCGTTCTTATACCAAATGCCTGATGCGGATTTTTGTTCAACAAGGTCAATTTGTTCGCCTCCGTTCAAGTATGCTTTAACCGTTCCTTCTGTATTGTTGAATGTCATATTTAAAACATCACCTTTGTCGCTCTTCGCTTCAATGGCAACCTTATCGTCTTGATGTTTAAAAATTACTTGGTCGTCTTTACTAAGTGTGATGTCGTTTCCTTTACCTATCAACTCGAGGTGGTCGTTTTTATACCAAATGCCAGATGCTGCTTTTTGGGCTGTAAGTTCTGCTGTTTCCCCTTTAAATGTTATTGTTACAATGTCTTTGGAGTTGTCGAAAGTCATATCAAGTTTATTGCCCGCATTGTCTGTTAGCGATTGGGTAACGATGTCGTCAGAAGACTTAGCAGTTACTTCGGTTTTTACCCCCTCAGTATTTTCTTGTTTTTGTTGCTGATTGCAAGAAGCCAGAAAAGTTGCAACTGTAATTGATGCAAGGATGAAAATTTGTTTTGTCATTTTATTTAATTTATGATGTTATACTACTCGTTTGGCTTTTAGGATCCGCCATTTTTATTTTGTCTATGTCGTGGTCGCAAAATTACCACTAACGTTTTGGCGCTTGGCGCAGTGGCGGATTTCGGAGCACAAAGCTGTCAATACACCACAAAAGTTGATGCGAGGTAGAATGTTCAATTAACCACGTTACCCGCCATTGAGCCAAACGCCTGTTACCGGGTCGTTGTTCTTCTTTCAATTTCGTTAAGCTCATTTGTCAATACTCTTTTTGTCTCGTTAATGCTGTCTTTTTTTAATGGTACACCTAAAATCAATATCGTACTTGTCGCCTCGTTAATGCCATTTTTGTACTGAATGCTTTTTAATTCGATTTGGTCCGATGGATAACAAAGGAAACCAAATTTATAATCTGTCTTACTGAATGATGAGTAAGCCATTATTTGATGTAAGTCGTGCCGGTGGTCTTCTTTAAGGACTTCACTTTGGTCAAACTTGTTGTATAAATTAGATTTGTATTTGGCGTCAATAAAAACCAAAACATTTTCTTTTTGAAAGATTGCGTCCGGCTCGATATGCTTTAATTCCCAAGAGTAATGTTTTGAAGTCCTGGAATGAAACTTAAAGTTTGAATAAAGTCGTCCGCCTGTTTCTTTTGCAGCTTCTTTAAAAATATGTTGAATAAATTTTTCGAATACATCTGAAAAGTCCACCCGCCAAGCTGTGCTGTCTACAAGGTTGAAGTTTAAAATTCTATTGGCTTGTTCCTTGCAGGTTTTCACAGTTGGACTATCGGAAAATCGGATTGTGATTTTATTGATTGCTTTTGGTTTATGATGATATAAGCGTTCTTCAAGGAAACTCAGTTTGGTTTGCAAAGTGTTCTTAATTCTCTGCGGTGTATTGGCTGAAAGTAATTCACTTTTGCAAATGTCAAAAACATATCTGATTTCCGAATATTCAGAATGAAATTCACTCAATACATTTGTTCTTGCCGGAAATTTTAACCTGTTTTCTACTTTGAATTCGTTGTTTATATATTTTGTCCAATTGATTTGACCGGTAGGCTGACTTGATACCTTTTCAATATTGTCAAACTTTCTCCACGGTCTCGTTGTCAGTTTTTCAAGAGCTGCTATAAATTTCACCGCCTCCAAATACAATGGCGGTCTAAAATTCTTACCTGAAGCCAATGGTAAACTGTCAATGACCTCTGGACTTATTTCAGAACCCAGAAGATTAAGAATTTCAATATAGTCTTCAAATCTGTCACGTCCTGTAAACCTAGGCATAACAACAAAGTCTCCAATTTGCTTACCAGTATCCGAAGCTCTTAATGGAATTGAGCCAATGAAACCAGATGAACGGAATGTTAGTGCTGTACTTTGGTCTGTGCCAATTATGTATGGTTGAACACCAAGGAATTTAAATTGCTCAGAGTTGTAGTCAATAAATTTTTGCAGATATTGACCAATAATTCTTTTGTCTGCTGATTTGAACCACTTTTTTTGCAAAGCAACTCCACCTAACTGTTTTGATTGTTCAGTTAGGCAAGGAATTTCGCAAAAAACATCTAATGCCTTTGTCATTCGAAAAGAGATAGATTTATTCTTGTCGAGAAATAGTTATTGAACTCTTCTTTAGCATTTCTCAAAAGACCTTCTTGTAAATACTCTTTAATCAAAGGGAATATTTCATAGCGAATACGATTTTTCATTTCGTCTTCGGAGTCAGCGATGAAGTAGCCCTGACCAGGTTGTAAGTTTAATTCAGTGCTTGAGGCATACCAGTCAAATATTTCTTGAATCCTGGCAAAATCTTCGTTATAAAACTGTCTCGACTTTATGGCCTTTGGTTTTAGCGTGTACCAGGCAAAACGTCTTCTTAGTGCAAAGTCAACAACGGCCAAACTTCTGTCGGCTGTGTTCATTGTAGCAATTACAGAAAAGTTTTCGGGCAGTATATTTACTTTAAAATTTGGGGCAATTTCAATTTCAACATTCGAGACATCCATTTTATGTTCGAATAAGTAAAAAATTGGTCCTAATACATTGGAAAGATTAGCTCTGTTTATTTCGTCAATAATTAAGATGACTTTCTCATTGCTGTGTTCAACAGAATATTTTAAGGCCTTGGAGAAGCTGCCTAAATTTTCTTTGTATCTCAGCTCTTCGTTTTCTGTGTCGGGTCTGATTACGAAAATAAAATCGGAGTAACTTGTCTCTGCGTGAAATTGAGTAAAGAAGGTTTTTGCACCTATTTTGTCAGCAACACTTTTTGCAGTTCTTGTTTTACCAGTTCCTGGAGGCCCTTGAAGAACTATATACTTTCTTTCGTTTAAGAGATTTTTTACTTCTTCTATTTCATCAATTATTTCTGTCTTTAAAAATGGCTCTAAAGCTTCTGAAACTGCCTTTCTATGGTCTTTATTGGAAGGCCAATCTCTAAGTTTAGCATAACCAGCTACAAAGGCTGCAATAATCTGTTTTCCTTCTTCACTTTCTGGGTCATCAACAATTTGGCAAGTCGGTAAAACTTTGGTGTAGGTTTTAATTGTGTTTTTTATGTGTTGTAAGTCCAGGCTACCTGTGATTGATTTGGGCAAACTAGTTTCTATGTCTGAAAAGTCTGATTTGCAAAATCCTCTTTCGTCAGTAAGCTTTGAAAATAGCCTTCTAAGTCCTGGATAGTTCGCAAGTTCATAGTCATTTTTGAAACCACTTGAACCAATTCCAAGACACACCAGCCAAGGCTTATTCTGGTCGTTTGGAAAAATTGTCAATGAAAAGTCGTGGAAAGGTCCGGATGCTTCTTCCTCTGGATGGATAAATCCAAAATATGCTCCGTTGTCTTTAAGTGCTTCCTGTCCGGTGTTGTTTCTTTCAACATAAGGTTTGTTAAATTCGTTGTCAGTCTTGGCACCGAATTGTTCAGCTTTTTCTTTTATGAATTGTCTAATGTTTTCTATACTCATTTTCGTTGTTTGAATGTCGTTTTACAATGCCCGGTAACGTTTTGCGGTATGAAATCGTTGGGGATTGCGGGCTACTTTCCTGTCCAGATACACCGAACTTGATGCGTGGCAGAATGTTTGCATAACCACCTAATCCCCAATGTTTTATACCGCGTGTTGGCG
>JAAYIT010000156.1 GCA_012523295.1 Porphyromonadaceae bacterium
CAGATACACCTATAGTCGAATTAATAAGGATAACACCCCGCTATCTTCTTCGGGCTTTGTAAATCCGACTCTATCGCTCGGCAGCACTGGCGGCAAATCGACAAGCTCATCTTCCAATTCAGCCAATGACGGATATGGAGGAAGCATTACCACCGGAAAAATTGATATCCCCTTTTCAGCTCCGAAAGCCAACGGCACGAATAATACTTATCTGGTTGACCCGGGCGCGATGCCACTAAATGAATCGATGCGAATTCCAGTAGGTGACGGACTTTGGATTTTATTCATCCTCGGAGATATCTATTTTTTGAGACTATTTTTTAGAAAATAACCTTACTTTTGTCTTTGTTTATATAAAGCGGCTTTCGAACTCGATTTGAAAGCCGTTTTTTTTGGTACCCACCAAAATATAAGCGCGTAGCGCTTGAAAGTCAAGTAGCGCCGATATTATTTTATATGACTATCCGTTTTTGTTCCTAATCTGAAATAATGTTTTTTTAGATTGGGACTAACCGCTTCAAGTCGGTTTGTCCCGTTGTCTAATGGTGTAAAAATTCAAAATTGCAACAAATAGGAATGATTGCGGATAGATATAAAATAAAATATGTCTATCCGTTTCTGTTCCTGATCTTAAATAATGTTTTTATAGATTGGGACTAACCGCTTCAAGTCGGTTTGTCCCGTTGTCTAATGACGTATATAGGCAATCATCCCGAATATCAGGATGGTTACGACGCAACAATTCAAAATTACAACAAATAGGAATGATTGCGGTAATCATATTATTTTATATGTCTATCCGCATAGTATCCTAAAATCAAAAATTTCAAATCTGATATAGGGTCTAACAGCTCTAAGCGGTTTGACCCGTTGTGGATAAAAAAGCATTAAGCGTCTTGAAGGCGCGTTAGATGCTATGTTGGCTGGTTATAGCGACAGCATCGTTGAATATTTGTAGTCCTATTTAAATAGTGAAATTTTTACCGGACAACAATGTTTCTTAGAAACAACGCGTCTTCTTTTAACAATTTTTACTTATTGTATTCTTAAAAAATCCCCGAAATTAGAATGATTTTAAGTAATGAATTGAATTCAACCGTTTGACGCATTCTATTCCGATTTCTAATTGTTTATCATACAATATGATTAAAGACCTTATTGTACTTCATACTCTATTCAATCACCTGAATACATGTTATTTATGTTTTCACAATTGAAATATATGAAATTTTATTTTACTTTTGTATTGACAAATATTAAAACAGTAGAATGAGCGAAGTAAAATTCAATCCGCATGTTTCCGTCGATTGTGTAGTTTTTGGATTTGATGGAAAAAATCTGAAGGTTCTGCTTTTGGAGCGACACATCAAAGAGCAAAACGAATTTTACAACGACAAAAAACTACCCGGAAGCATCATATTCGAGACCGAAGACTTAGAAAGCGCGGCTTATCGGATATTGAATGAACTGACCGGATTGAAGAATATTTACTTAAGTCAGTTTCAGAGTTTTGGCGATCCGAAACGAACCAAAAACCCAAGAGATATTGTCTGGCTCGAAAACACTACGAATCTGAAAATAGGGAGGATTGTAACGGTCGGATATGTAGCATTAATCAAAATAAACAGTTTGCTCCAACTTAAAAATGAATACGCGGATGTAGTTTGGTTTGATGTAAATAAGTTGGGAAAAACCCGTTTGGCTTTTGATCATGTACAGATTATTCAGAAAGGATTGGCGTATATTCGGAGAAAATCGGATCTCGAACCGGAACTTTTATTTGAGTTATTACCCAGAAAATTTACTATTTCACAGCTGAGGATTCTACATGACACAATTCATCAGAAACAATCTGATGTGAGAAATTTCCAGAAGAAAGTAAAAAAAATGCCGTATGTGGTAGCGCTCGGAGAAAAAGAGAAAAACGTACCCCACAGAGCAGCAAATTTATACAAATTCGACAGAAAAAAAGTATAGAAAATTCTTCGGATTATTCTTGAGAAGCAAAAATAGTATCAGACTTACAAAACTTTACTCGTCTGAGGTTTACTTTTCTCGACATTACAGTTCTGTAAAAGTTCTCTCAAAACGAGTCGAAGTCCCGGAAAAAACTGAATATCTATAGACACGATACAACAAAACAACTCAATATACCATAAAAAGAAAACATATTATGTACTTATTAGGCTATGATTTAGGCAGTTCGTCCGTGAAAGCAAGCATAGTTGATGCGATAACCGGAGAAAGCATTGCAAGTGATTTTTTCCCAAAAAAAGAGATGGAAATTAAGTCGGTAAAAACCGGTTGGGCCGAACAAAATCCGGAGGTTTGGTGGGAAAACCTGAAACAATCCACAAAATCGGTTTTGCAAAGCTCCGGCATCAATCCATCAGAAATAAAAGCCATCGGTATTTCCTATCAAATGCACGGATTAGTGCTGTTGGATAACGAACTGAAACTTATACGTGATTCAATTATCTGGTGTGACAGCCGTGCGGTTCCGTATGGAAATGACGCGTTTGAAAAAATAGGCGATGAGAAAAGCCTTTCGCATTTACTCAATTCCCCGGGAAATTTCACGTTATCTAAATTAGCCTGGGTAAAAGCAAACGAACCCGAAAAATTCGAAAAAATCAAATATTACATGCTTCCCGGCGATTACATCGCATTTCGTATGACGGGGAAAGCTCAGACCACCATTTCAGGTTTATCCGAAGGAATCGGTTGGGATTTTAAAGCAGACAAACCTGCCGGATTTCTTTTCAATTATTTCGGTATAAATGAAAAAACAATTCCCGAAATCACTCCAACCTTTGGCATTCAAGCCACGCTCAAAGCAGACATTGCTTCAGAACTTGGATTAGCCGAAGGAACACCAATCACTTACCGCGCAGGCGATCAACCCAACAACGCGCTTTCGTTAAACGTACTTGAACCGGGCGAAATAGCTGCCACGGCAGGGACTTCCGGCGTGGTTTACGGCATCAACAGCGATTCGCGCTATGACACATTATCACGTGTAAATTCATTCGCGCATGTTAATCACACAAAAGAGAACACTCGAATCGGAGTTTTACTCTGCATTAACGGAACGGCGATTCTGAATACATGGATCAAAAACAACGTAGCTCCCGAAGGAATCACATACGAAGGCATGAATGAAATGGCGGCACAAATTCCGATTGGAAGTGAAGGAGTGAGCATAATTCCATTTGGTAACGGAGCAGAGCGGGTTCTCGAGAATGAAGAGCCAAATTGCTCCATTCACGGAATAAACTTCAACACCATCAGCAAAGCGCACTTGATACGGGCAGCGCATGAAGGAATCGCATTTTCATTCAAATTCGGCATGGACATAATGAATAGCATGGGAATAGAAACCAAGAAAATCCGTGCCGGACATACGAATCTGTTCCTAAGTCCGATTTTCCGTCAGACACTGGCAAATATCACCGGAGCGACCATCGAGTTGTACAACACAGACGGCTCCATAGGCGCTGCAAAAGGAGCGGGAATTGGTGCGGGAATTTATAAAAATGCGGAAGAAGCTTTCAAGTCTTTGAAAATAATCAAGGTCATTGAACCCAAAAAAGAGGAAATAGAAGCTACAAAAGCCGCTTATGAGAAATGGCTCAAGTATTTGTAATTGCAATCCGAACGATTGACAAAAAACATAACGTTTCAAAACTAAATTTTTAACATACTATAAATCAATTAATCTAACGTACTTTAATCTTATTTTTGGAGGTTAAAGATCTATTAAACTATGGCTAAAAAAGAATACTTCCCAACAGTAGGGAAAATTAAATTTGAAGGAAAAGAGAGTAAAAACCCCTTGGCATTCCGTTATTACGATGCGGAAAAAGAGGTTTACGGTCGTAAAATGAAAGACTGGTTCAAGTTTTCAATGGCTTACTGGCACACGCTGTGCAGTGAGGCTTCCGATCCATTCGGACAAGAAACCAAAAGTTTTGAATGGAACAAAGGTGACAGCGCGCTCGAAAAAGCGAAAAGAAAATTAGATGCCGGTTTTGAATTTATGCAAAAAATCGGTATTGAATACTACTGTTTTCACGACATTGATTTGATTGAAGAAGGAAATTCAATCGAAGAATACGAAGCCAACCTGAAAGCTATCGTGGCTTACGCGAAACAAAAAATGGCTGAAACCGGAATCAAACTGCTTTGGGGAACAGCTAATGTGTTCAGTCACAAGCGCTACATGAATGGTGCAGCTACTAATCCAAATTTTGACAGCGTGGCTTATGCGGCTACTCAAATCAAAAACGCGTTAGATGCAACCATCGAACTTGGCGGAGAAAACTACGTATTCTGGGGTGGAAGAGAAGGATATATGAGCCTTCTTAACACGGATATGAAACGAGAAAAAGAGCACTTAGCAATGATGCTGACTAAAGCACGCGATTACGCCCGCTCGAAAGGTTTTAAAGGAACATTCTTTATCGAACCAAAACCGATGGAGCCAACAAAACACCAATACGACGTTGATGCTGAAACAGTTATCGGATTCTTACGCGCGCATAATTTAGATAAAGACTTCAAACTGAATATCGAAGTCAATCACGCTACTTTGGCCGGGCATACGTTTGAGCATGACCTGCAGTGTGCTGCCGATGCCGGAATGCTTGGCTCGATTGACGCGAACAGAGGCGACTATCAAAACGGTTGGGATACCGATCAGTTCCCGATTGACCTGTTTGAACTTACGCAAGCTATGCTTGTTATCCTGAAAAGCGGTGGTTTGCAAGGCGGTGGAACTAACTTTGATGCCAAAACACGAAGAAATTCTACTGACTTGGATGATATTTTCATTGCTCACATAGCCGGAATGGACGCTTTCGCGCGTGCACTTGAAGCCGCGGCCGGAATTCTGGAAGAATCACCTTATTCGAAAATGCTCAAAGACCGTTACGCTTCATTTGACAGCGGAAAAGGAAAAGAATTTGCAGAAGGCAAATTAGGATTGGAAGACTTAAGAGAATATGCGCTTGCATTAGGAAAAGAACCCGCACAAATAAGCGGTAAGCAAGAGCTTTACGAAGCAATTGTCAACATGTATATTTAAGTCTTGAGCAGAAGAAGACCGAAGGCGGAAGTTTAGAGTCAGGATTTTCAGCAAAAGTAGCAGCTAACTATAAGTTATCTGCTACTTAATTATTAACTTCGCGTCTCCGACTTCTTCTAATTTCACTTAAGTAATAAAAATAAGCATAAACCCCTAATATATTAAAAATAAACTCAATAAGGTTTTAGGGATTTAAGATGCACTTTGCTATTACGCTTCCTTTAAGAAAATAAGGTTTTAAAACCTCAATGACCAGCAACATAGTAAAGAAGGAAAAACTCGCCGTGTAGGCAGGTTTATTAGAGTTTATATGACTTGGTTTATTATTGCTCATACATTTAATGAATTGTTGATGTATTATAATGTCGGTGCCATGCACCTGAAAGGGGTGTAGCGTCGAAATTATTTGTATGGTTGACAATTAACACGATAGCATTCTAACTAATATAATCTCTACTACATTATTATTTTCAAAATTTTTTCAACTTGTTTTATGAACGGCAGGCCGTTCAGTAACGCTAATTTCTAATATTAAATGAAATCATATAACTCAGGGTACATTTTTGGCATCACGCTTGTAGCGACGCTTGGCGGTTTGCTTTTTGGATATGATACGGCAGTAATTTCTGGTGCCGAACAATCAATCCAGCATTATTTGATCGAACCGCTCGGACTAAGTGCATTTGCACATGGCGCCACGGTTTCAAGTGCATTAATCGGTTGCATTATCGGTGGAGCCATCTCCGGTCTTCTCTCAAATCGATTAGGGAGAAAACGAACCTTGCAATTAGCGGGATTGCTGTTTTTCACCTCAGCGTTAGGTTCCGCGTTTCCGGAATTTCTCTTTTTCAAGCGAGATGAACCTTCATTGAGCTTACTGTATATGTTCAATTTCTACCGCATATGGGGAGGAATCGGTGTAGGACTTGCCTCGGCAGTTACGCCCACGTATATCAGCGAAATTTCTCCTAAAGAAATTAGAGGAAGATTGGTTTCGTTCAACCAATTTGCCATTATTTTCGGGATGTTAGTGGTTTATTTCGTTAATTGGGGCATTGCAAACGGACAAACCATAGAGTGGATCAACGACATTGGATGGCGATATATGTTCGCGTCAGAAGCCATTCCGGCCGGACTGTTTTTCACCCTTCTTTTCCTCGTTCCCGAATCACCGAGATACCTCGCTTTGAAGAAAAAAGATGATTTGGCGCTAAATGTATTGGAGAAAATCAACATTAGCAAAGAGCGGGCAAAAGTGATTTTGGATGAGATCAACTTCACGCTTTCCGGAGTCGCTAAATCAAGAATTTTCTCATACGGAAAAAAGGTTATTATCATTGGAATTCTGCTCTCCGTTTTCCAGCAATTCGTAGGAATAAACGTGGTACTTTACTATGCTCCGCGTATTTTTGAAAGTATGGGCGTAGCTCGCGATGCTTCGATGCTGCAAACCATCGTAATGGGATTTGTGAATGTGGTTTTCACCGTTTTGGCTATTCTCACCGTTGATAAGTGGGGACGTAAACCGCTGCTAATCACCGGTTCTATCGGTATGGCTGTGGGAATGATTGCCATTTCGATTCTGTCATATCTGAATATTTTCAGTATCCTCACTTTAGTATTTATTATCATTTTCACCGCATCATTTATGATGTCGTGGGGCCCGATTTGTTGGGTGTACATTTCGGAATTATTCCCGAATAAAATCCGCGGACAATCCGTGGCAATCGCCGTAGCATTCCAGTGGTTGGCTAATTTTATCATCTCTTCTACGTACCCCGGCATGATGGAATTCAGCAGTACCTTTACGTACGGATTTTATGGCGCGATGGCGTTACTATCCGCTATCTTCGTTTGGAGAATGGTACCGGAAACAAAAGGAAAATCCTTGGAGGAAATCGAACAAATATGGAAAAGTTAGTTTTGAGTGTAGTAATTAGTTTTTTCCAAACAGCCTATTTCTGTAAAGAGATAGGCTGTTTTATTTTATCCGGAAAATGCGTTACCGTGTAAATTTAGTTCAATTTTTCTAAATAAAAAGGCAAATTCTAATCAAACTTTTATTATGCTTCTATAATTTACTAACTTCGCATAATTATTGCAGTAACTTAAACGATATGAAACCATTACGCATTTTAACTTATACCCTCTTCTTTTGCTTCGGAATCTTCTTTTCCGGAATAAACGCTCAGCCCAACTGGCAGTCGATCGTCATCGAATCGGTCAATTGGAAATACTTAGCCGCTACATCCGAACCTGACCCGAACTGGTACAAACCCGAATTTAATGACGTCTCTTGGAAAGTTGGTCCGGGAGGACTTGGATACGGTGACGGCGATGATGCTACAATTGTTCCGCCATGTAACTCCTTGTACATTCGTACGAAAGCCACAGTTTCTGATGTGAGTCTGATAAAAGAGCTTCTGCTCGACATTGATTATGATGATGCTTTTGTTCTCTATATCAACGGAGTAGAGTTTGCGCGTTCGTTTAATATCAACGGTGCTTTTCCGCCGTACAACGGGCCTACAACTGTGGACAGAGAAGCTAAAATGTATCGGGGCGGCAGTCCTGAGCGGTATCTTCTAAATCCTTCTTCACTCGTAAACGGCACGAATGTTTTTGCCCTACAGATTTTGAATCACCGCGCCCATTCGAGTGACATGTCTGCTCGCGTGTTTATTCACGCGAATGTTGATAGTCAAAGTCAGCTCTTCCACCCTACTCCCGCGTGGTTTGTTCCACCGAAAGTTATCAGTTCCAATCTGCCTTTGATTCTGATTGATACCAAAGGAGCAAATATTAATCAGGATGTCAAAATTATGGCCAATATGAAGGTCATTAATAACCCGACCGGCATAAATAATTCAAACGACACTACGTATGAATATAACAACGATGTCGGGATTAAAATCAGGGGATTCACGTCTGCTGGCTTTCCGAAAAAGAGCTTCACGGTTGAGACCAGAAATCCCGATTCTACCAACCTGAATGTGCCACTACTTGGTTTGCCGAATGAAAACGACTGGGTTTTTCACGGCCCGTATCCCGATAAATCGTTGATGCGTAACGCGGTAATGTATCATTTGGGAAACACTACCGGAAAATGGAATCCGCGAACGAAGTTCTTCGAACTGATCTTAAATGGTTCATACAACGGAGCTTATACGTTAGTTGAGAAAATAAAAATTGATAAAAACAGGCTGAGATTAGCCAATTTACTATCTGCAGACACCATTGGAGATGAACTTACGGGCGGATACGTACTGAAATTAGATCGTCCCGAATCGACTGAAATCGAGGGTGTTGACTATTGGGTTTCGCCCTATAGAGCAAATACAAGACTACAACAACGACAGTTTTTTATTTTTCAAGATCCTGAGGGCGGCAATCTGCACAAAAAGCAATTTAATTACATAAAACAATATATTACCGATTTTGAAAACGCACTTTACAGCAGTGATTACCGAAATCCGGAAACCGGATATTATTCTTATATCGACATTCAATCGTTTGTAGATTATTACATTATGACTGAGCTATCAAGAAACCTTGATGGATATCGAATCAGTACTTTTTTGCATAAAGACAAAGACAGCAAAGGCGGCAAGTTGACCATGGGACCTCTTTGGGATTATGATATTTGTCTTGGTAATGCCAATTTCTTCTCAGCTGGAAATATTGCAGGTTGGGTAATAGATGGAATGGGCGATGGTGATAACTATGCCATGCCGTTTTGGTGGGAAAAATTCAGACTCGATCCTTATTTCAATCATCTGCTGAAACAGCGATGGAATTTTATGAAAGATTTCAGTCTGAATACTATTTATATCAATCAGTTTATAGATGCGCGCGCTTACGAACTGCGTGATGCTCAGGTGCGTAACTTTGAGAAATGGGATATCTTGAACAAATGGGTTTGGCCTAACAATGCCGTTCCGGGTTCGTATGAGGGTGAAATTTTGTACCTAAAAAACTGGATACGAGACCGCATAAAATGGATGGACACGCAGATTCAGGCCATTCCGGATTACTCGGACAATAAGGAGCTTCAAAGTGAAGTAATCAGCCTGAGGACTTCACCAAATCCATTTATCGATGTTGTGGACTTTAAATACTTCCTGCCAAAGAGTGGAAAAGTGGATATTATTATCCATAATGTACTCGGACAACAAATGCTTCATGTAAGTGAGATGAGAGAGCCCGGAGTTCAAAATCAGCCAATAAGGATTCAAGACTCCGACTCAAAAATGTTTACCTATCAGGTTCTTATTGACGGGAAACAAGCTGCGGCAGGGAAGTTGGTAAGAAAATAAAAGACAAAGCTGACTGATTAGAAGATACGTTCAGGCACGAGATAAGGCAAGCATCCTATGACTTGCCGTATCATTAATACTAAAATCTTGTTTTGTATCTAGCGCCTATCGCTGCTCCATTCAGATCTCGGGAGTCCATTCGTTGGTCGTAGCGTAAAAACAACTCCAAGTAATCTGTACGGTTCAGTCTCCAGTTTACTCCGCCGGTATAGCGAATTCTGCTAAGTTCGAAATTATTGCGCGGATCTAAGACTATAGTTGAGAAATCTGCCGACACAAAGGGTTTGAAGGGCAAGTTGAAAAATGAATAGGTAACTTCGATTTTGTTTTTCACAATATTTCTTGGATTCACTCGGTAACTGCCTTTATTTTCATCTCTGAATGTGGACTGAAACCTACCGCGCCACGAAATTGTTATCGGGTCAAATGTTTCTTTGTAAATTACGTTGAAATAAAACCGATGGCGAGATTCGTAAAGAAAATCCTTGTTGTACATATAAATATAGGTGTAAAAACCTCCAACTTTGAGTTTTTTCGGAATGATGCTGTAATCCAACCCTATATTCGAAGTTGTCCTGTTAAAACCAACATTGTTATTCTCAAGCCGGAGTTCTTGCTCAAACAATCCTGATAATCTACGTGTAATATCCTTCTCAACCTCGACAGCCAATACTCCGCCGAGCCTCATTCCTCTGTCGTTTTGAGCAGACAAAGAAAAGGCAATCGATAGCAGGAAGAATACTAAGATTCTTATTTTACCTGAACCTTGTAATCGTGTCAATCGTATTGATTTCATCAGTATCTGCTTTGTAATACACTTTTACGAACGCCACATCACGTAGAAAATCGATATGACCAACTTCAAATTTAATAATATCTAATCCGGTACGCTCCTTTAAGTCGGCAAGCAGTTCTTCTTTTCTATCAGGCTTGATAAGAGCTATTCTCTCATAAAGAATAATTTTATTCGGTGTTTGTTTCAGTAACTTATTGCTTTCCAAAAGCCAGATAATAAGCACGAAAAGTAAGTTCGCCACAACGGTTGAAGTAACCGGTGCATCCATTGAAAGGCCGTTTATCACGGAGATTCCGATGATAACGAAAAGGTAGGTCATCTCACGTATTTGTACCGTTTCCGTACGGTAACGAATCATCCCGAAAATAGCAAAAAGCCCCAGTGCGAAACCAATCTGCATCGGTATATTCTGCAACAAGAACAATAATAGGAAAATAGTTACACTAAAAAGCAAAAATGTGAAATAGTAATCTTTTCTTCTGCTTTTTCTGTAGTAAAAACGGTGAATAATAAGCCAACAAACCAACAGATTGAATGTGAATCGAATCAAAAGCATCCATAAATTTGTTGGATCAAAAACTTCCACACCCATGAAAGTTAATCCTTTTTGTGCTAATTCCGCAGCATGTTCCGCTGCAATTTCAGGATCGTAATCAGTTTGAATCATCCGTATGTATGTTTATTAATTTGTTTACTAATCTTTTTTTTCTTTTGAAGCGATTGTACTTGCAGTTAGGGTCAGTCATTACCATCCCAATACAATATTTGCTGATCTTAGTCTTTTTTATTCGTAAATCCAGCAATAATTCATGAAAAAAAGAGGTTGCATTTCCATCTTGCTTCAACTCAATAATCATCAAATCCTCATAATACCTCTCAATTCCGGTAAAATAATTTTGAAACTGAATCTCCGTATCTATTGTAATCCGCTCTGTCAGTTCTTTATTCACGAAGGTAATCCGATTAAACCTGTTGGCAAGTGAAGGAGAAAGTGATTCGACATCCAAATCGGACAATTCGCTTAAAAATGAGACTCCTTCGTTCAGCTCTTCTATATTTTCAACGTGCGAAACATGTATAGGCACTCTTGTCTTGACTGTTCGCCCTTTATTGCTTTTATTTTTCACCTCCAAAAATGACAAATTCGAATCAACGTAGGAACGAATTCTGTATTTTTGCCTGTTGAGTACCCGATTATGATGCTTCAGATAAGTTGTCAGCTCAGGCGTGTCAAAATATTGTGTGCTGTATGCGGAAATCCTAATGCCGTTTACATCCTGCACCCGAAAGTGCGAAACCATTTTCTTCAGAAGTTCAGGCAAAAGAGCAGCGTTAGCAACATACTTTGAGTCAAGTCTGTCCATTAATTGAACCTCTCTCATCTCTTCGAGAGAAATGGAGTCCATCTGCTCTAATATTTCTTTCACCTCAGCACTCATCGACAAATCAACTTATCTGTACGAATATTCAAAAATTTTTGTCGAATAGAGTTTCCCGTTTGGAAGGTAGTTATACTGGATTTTTTTTCGTCCGTTATCGTGGTACTCGTATTTGCGTATCCGATACAGCTTATTTTTATCGTTGTACACATTCTCTCTGATGCATCTTCCGGTGTTATAATCATAGTGATAGGTGATTCTTTCGCGCTGACCGTACACAGCATACTCTATTTCTTCCATTTTGTAGCCATGCTCATCCCAAACTGTCAAGTGATCAAGCCATTTTCTTTTGCCGTTTGCTGTGGTATTCATTTCTTTCACTACCAACCCTTTACGCATCTCTCTTTTTTCTTCCGGAGTCAAAAATGGAGTATGAGACTGATTGATTTGAGGTGGCGTTTCTGTTTTTTTCACTTGCGTAAAACTTGTAATTGCAAGTAATCCGAGAAATAAAACTATTGGTTTAAAAAAACTTGTATTCTTCATATTGCTAACTTTTTTTAGACTGAAACGTTTACTTGATAAGTTTCAGGAATTTCACAGATAATCCCGGTTTCGGTTACTGAGATTGTTTTTTTAACTAAACTAACCGCTTCTGTCGATATATCTTCGGTAGTTACCCCGACTTCGTATTCACCGGGAAGAATTTTTTGGAAATAGAATGAACCTTCAACCACCCTTACATCGTCAAAATAGCCCTCTTCGCCCTTATACTTTATATAAGCTCTCATGCCCGTACCCGGTCCGCGATCTCTGAAAACTCCGTTGTGATAGTAAGTTGTATAAACATTACCTTTGATTATCGAAGTTCCGTAAGCCTTTCCTGTGTTGATAAAAATCGTATCTGCTTTATTTGTTTTCCCGATTACTTTGGCATCTTTTATAACTGCAATTTTCTTTTTATCAGCCAGTTCGGAGTATGCATAAACGTTGTAATTACCGGGGCGGAGGAATTCAAAACGGTAAAAACCATTGTAATCGGTTTCTATGTCTTCCCCGAAATAGTTCAATGAGTTATCGCCAAAAACTAAAAAAACATCTTCTTTGACTGCCGGGATGGTGTCTTTTCTGAAGGTGAAGTTATCATCGTAGTGTACAATGTTGTAAACATAACCTTCTAACGAGGATGAGCCTCCAAAACCCTCGTCTGTATTGCAGGAGCTTCCTAAGATAAGGAAAAAAAGGAGGAAAGAAAACAAATAGGTGAATTTCATACGGTTATATTTTATTTTTAACACTAAGGTCGTATGGAACAAGCCATTAATCATTTTCTTGAGTTTAAGATTTATCTTAAATGGCTGTTTCATAATAACAGTAGTTTTATCTTTACGTTTTTGATAAAAATGTATCTAAAAAAGCAAAAAGTCACAAAATTGTACCACTTTTTTATTGCATGTTACAAAGATAATACATTTCAATTCAAATGAGTCACTTTATGAAACCTACAATGTCGTATTATGCTAAAATTTAATGATTTGAATGAATTTCACACCTATTTTGATTTTATTTTCAAAGCGAGGATTTTAAATGAGATTTTATTAATTGATTATCCGCATTCCGTCCTGATAAATTTGCGATAATGACAAACATAGCATCTCTAACGGTTTCAGGACGTTTGATGTGTTTTTTATCCAAAACGGGTCAAACCGCTTGGAGTGGTTTGACCCGATATCAGATTTGAAACTATGGATTTTAGGATACTATGCGGATAGACATATTTTATTATTTAGCCACTTTTTCTAAAAGTACCACCACATACGCGACTAAACCTTCTTCACGACCAACAAATCCCATTTTTTCGTTTGTGGTAGCTTTTACGGATATGTCATCGGCCGAGACGGACATTACTTCGGCAAGTTTCTGTTGAATGGTAAAAATGTGCGGTTTCAGTTTTGGTTGCTCTGCTACTATGGTACAATCGGCATTCCCAAATTCATAACCTTTCTCACGGATTAGCTTCATTACATCTTTGAGGAGGATTTTACTGTCAATATTCTTGTATTCGGCAGCATTATCGGGAAAATGAAATCCGATATCGCGTAAATTCGCCGCACCGAGCAAAGCATCACACAACGCGTGGATTAACACATCAGCATCGGAATGGCCAAGCAATCCGAGATGATAATCAATTTTTATTCCGCCTAACCAAAGTTCGCGATTCGGTGCAAAGACATGCACATCATAACCAAAACCAACACGTATTTTCATACGATTAAATTCTATTTTTAAATTAAGGTCGTATGGAACACGCCATTAACCATTCTCTTGGGTTTGAGATTTATCTTAAAGGGCTGTTTCATACGAAGATTATTTATATTTTCAAACTTTAATCCGATTTCCTGAATAAAAAACGAAACGGTTGAACTTAATCTCTTAATTAATTCAACCGTAAAATAGTTGTAAAGCTCAAAAATTCAGCCTTATCAATTCCATTCCTCTTAAAAAGGATGGCTATAGTTTTTTTCTTTAATTCATTAAATTTCTCAGCCCATCCAAGTCAAATCCAAGCGTAAAGCGAAGTGTTCCGTCAAGCGGATTGGATTGGGCGACCGAAATCAGATAAGCCGCATCTAACTGAAAAACATTCAGTTTGAAACCTACACCGGTAGAGAAATACTTCCGATTCCCTTTTGTCTTGTGTTCATTGAAGTAACCTGCACGTACGAAAAACTGGTTATTGTACGTATATTCGGCACCTAACGACCACATTATTTCTCTCAATTCTTCTGAGAAACCACCCGGTGCATCACCGAAAGATTTGAAAATTCCGGCAATCGGTCCCATATTTCTTGCCGCATCTCTTCTGGCAATAAAGTCATTCTCATCCTCTAAAGTACCATCCTCGTTGATTCGACGAATTTGTGAAGAAGGTACCAACAGCTTATTGATATCGGCATTGAAAGAAATTTTATTATAATCATCAAATGGATATTCAAACGATCCTCCCAACCTCAAATTTGTCGGGATAAACAAGGTACTTTCTTCATCACCGTATGAGATTTTGGAACCGATATTGGAAATATTCAGTCCAAATGCGAGCGTACCATCTCCGGTTCCCACTTCAATCGGCGTACGGTAATAAGCTGCCACATCAGCTGCGATAGCATTTCCGGGAATCATGTCCGATTCACTGCTAGGGATATTCATATCCGAACGGATATAACGGAAAGCAACAGCAGCCGACAGTTTTTCTGAAAGTAATCTGGAGTAAGCTATGTCTATCGCCATTTCATTCGGGTGAGCCGTTACTCCCTCAGTACCCTGATAGTCATAAAGTTTAATCTCTCCCAAAGAGAAGTATCTCAGCGATGCACTAACGGATTGAAGCTCGTCAAATTTCCAGTATCCGGCCAAATAACTCAGATTAATATCATTAACCAAGCGTCTTAACCAGGGTGTAAATGACATGGACAAGCCTGCCGGACTTTCCATAAAAGCGTATTTTGCAGGATTCCAGTACTGTGAGTTTATATCGGGAGTTGTCGCGGCACCGACATCACCCATACCTCCACCGCGCGAGTCGGGAGTAATTGAAAGTGAGGGAACTCCGGTAAATACTGGATTCAGTTGGTCTTTAATTTCATTTTGCGCTGATAGTGAGAATGTAGTCAAGACTACAGTTGTTAGTATAACTAAACACGTTTTTTTCATTCGTAAATTATTATTTAGATTTTTAATCACCTTCACAGGTCGGCTTTACTCAAATAACATGTATGCCGCACGTAACGGGATTATAATTAAATTTTCAAAAAAAATAACACTGTAACTATCTTAAAACCATAAAAACTAAGATATTGTTTATTTAAACTTTTTATTCTTATTTTTATTGTCCTAAGACTATAATTTTATTCGCTTTCGAAGTAAATTCACTGTTCGCGGTTTTCAGTGAAACATTGTACAAGTACATTCCGGGCATTACGCGGCTTCCCGAATTGTCTTTCAAATCCCATTTCAGGTTGTCGGCGTTGTATTGTTGTTTAGTGAAAACAAGTCTTCCCGCTAAATCAAATATTTCAACTTTTGCTTCCAGAATTACCTCCGGCCTGTCGTGTTCTATTACAAATCGAGTCTCCGTCTTAACGGGATTCGGGTAGTTTTTGACACTATAAATTGTCGTTGGAAGACCTTCGACCACCTCAAAGTCGAGCGTAGCCTGCGAAGAGTTGTTCATCATGTCAAACGCGTGAAATGTGAGGGTATGTTTCCCGATGCTCATTGGAGGGAGTTTGATTCGCACTCTACCCTTCTGGTAACTTCCCGGATCGGCTTCGAAATACTCATTGAGAATGTATGTTGAATACGGGTCATCATCAATAACAAGCTTCAAGTCGTGTCCAATTCCACTTCCGACTGTATTTATTCCGTTTTCATCGGAAAGATGGGCGACAAATACCGGAGTCTCATTTACTTTGCCCCCCGACACAAAGTTAGGCGTATTCAGATACATTTGGATTTCAGGGCCATCGGTCTCATACTGAACATCAGCCAGTGCGCCGCCAACAATAAAGTTTTCAAAATGACCTTGCCCTTCTTTGCCGGTTATCGTATCGTTTGCATAATAATTTATTCTTCCCGTTCCGTAATTATACCGAATGTCTTTGGGGAGCATAAATGTAAAGGTGAAAACCCCCGAACTGACTTCTACTTTTCCTGAGTAAAGAACATTTGGACGGTCATAGTAAGGAAATGCCCCGTTTCTTTCATTGTGATTATTCAAGGTAACAATTCGTTGGTATTTATCATATATTGTCACTTCTACAAATCCATTGAAATCCGAAGCTAAATTTCCATTCATATCCACCAAATACCCTTGAATGGAATTGACTGAAAGCGCTCGAAATGTATCGGCTTCCTGCACAAGATTTCCATTAATCTTTTCAGTCATGACCTTATAGTCCTCCGGGTAATTCAGTTTCAATGCCGGATTTCCGAAAAGCATGTATGAAAGTTTGTTTATTTCTGTGGAAATTGAGTTTTTGGAATGTTTTACCGCATCACCCAATCGAGGGTATTTTCCACTTTTACGATTGAACAACTCCTCTGTAAAGAATCGATTTATTCGCTCATTTTGAGCGGCATACACAGTTCTGGCAGCCGAATACATGCCAATTCCGCCTCCGGTAGGATTGAGTACGACCATTTCTCCGGCTGAAATTTCTTTTATATCAAATTGAATAAAATCACATGTCGCCGCTACCCAAATCGGCAGTTTGCTGTTAAACATGTTGTCCTTGTGTACGTCATTCTTGGTCAGAACCTGTTCGTTTGTCCATCCCAAAGGGCTTGCATGTCCGGTAAAGTTTAGCATCAGCGTACCGGAATTAATCATTCCGTGTAGTTTTTTACGAGCCAACGGATAACTTTCACCGCTCGCCGAAACTTCTTGCAGATAAGAATCCAAATAGATTTTTTGAATCTGGAAATCGGGATTAGCCCTGAAAATAGTTTGCGCTATACTGTCCGTTTGTCTCACGTGAAGCGCATCATCTCCATCATCGGCTATAAATGTCAGCTGATTTTTCCAATTTCCTTTGATTTCATTTTTCATGTAGCTGATGTTTTTTTCAACCACATCGTTCGCGTGTTCCGCAGTGACTACCGGAAATCTTCCTATGCCGATATCTACCATATTCGCCGGAACATTACTTCCTTCATTATCATCAAGAAGTCCAAAATAATCATCTGTGACATATGATTTTACAGCATCCAAGGACATGTCAGCCTGATATGTCAAAAGAAGATTATCACCCCAGTTTTTATTTAATCCGCGGTTATCATATGTGCCTCTTCCGAAAAGCAAAAGATATTTTGGCGCGGAACTCATTTCACCGCTTATTTTTGCTCTTTCGTAAAACATCTTCATAAGCCATCGATACGCTGTCGCATCAGGCGTACCGGACGAAAACTCATTATAAACCTGCTCGGAAGTAACCACATTCACGGTCATATTATCGATCTCACGGTGCGCGTTTGCCAATTTTTCAGCCTGAGTTATGAAGTTGGGATTGGTAATAATAACAAACTCAGCCTGCGGAAGTCCGTGGAGATTTTGATTAAGAACAGTACCGGCAGGTGTCGGCTCCATTGTCAAATAATTTTTTGCAGTCGGATCAATGGCGACGTATTGTTTTATTTGCTCATTTGAATCAATAAACTCAAGCAAATCACCGTTACGAGTCGTTACAACTCGCTTCGTATTGCTCGGATCGGTAAAATCCCAGACTTGTACATTAGTATTCGCTCCCAAGATCTGAAACTTGTTGTATTTCGACGAATCCAGGTTATCTACATTTCTAAAGAATAAGGGTGTACTGCCGCTCATCCGCAGCTTACGTCTGGCACTTACTTCTAAGTAGTTGAGATAGCCTCTCGAAGCATTATTTCCTTTCTTATAGGTAAGCGTAAAGTCCACATTTTCTGTGCCCGGAGAAGTAAATGTGTGAGTCACATTTGCGTCTTTCCCTATTTGATACAAATCAGCTCCCAAGCGGCTTATCGGGATATTTTTAATTTGACTGCCAAGCATCAAATCGAAAGATGAATTATCACTAGAAATCGCTGCCACATCAATTCGAACTGTGATATTGTCATTGGTCAGATTCGGGAATGAGAATGGAAAATTATAGGTCAATTTATTTGTAAAATCTTCTCCGTAAAACACTTTACCTGTTTTTCCCAAGTTAATTCTTTCTACTTCATGCACCTGATAATCAACAAAATCGGTAACATTCACAACATTCGCATCAGCTGGGACATTCACCGCGTAATCCTGAATTTTTTTCCCGGTTCCCACATCAGAAGTGATAAAATAATATCCTTCGTTCGCATAGTGATTCAGGGTATGAGTAAACAGCTGTTTTTCCAAGTCATAACTCCATTTTGTGATTCCTTGTCCATAAAAAAGGATATAATCTCCGGCATTGAAAACACCGTCAGCACCTTTTTCCATATGAATGGCAACTTCCGGTAGATCATCGATTTTAGGCTTCAAAAAACTCTGTTCAAGCAAAGCTCCCCCATAACCAAAGACTTTCACATTGGCAGGATCGACTCCCATGTTTTTTAGTGATTCGTAAGTAATCTTATATATGCCGGTCTCTACGACTTTCACTTTTACAAATTTACCGTTTGCAAGGACAGATGAATTGGAAAATGTATGTTTCGATGAAGGTGTTTTTTGTGGCTCCGGCAGTTTTTCAACTTTCAAGTCAAAGCTTACAAGTTTTTGAATTTCTTCTTCGGTTTTTACAAATGGCAAAACCTGAACAAAACTAAAATCTTTTCCTCTATCAGTTGACACATAAGAGCTTACAGAAATGTTCGTTGGGATATTTTTTGTAGAGAGGTAAACTTTTTCTTCGGGTGTTACATTCTGAAAAACGGGATTTTCAACAGAAAAAGAATAAACAGCATTGTCTTTTTTCTCAAATTTTTCCACAAAGTATGGCAAATCTTCATTCCCGGGGAATTGGGCATTTTTAAAAGAGATAACCTCTTTTGCTGCGTGATTTGTTGACCAGGTCTCAAATCCGGTCCAACTAATCCTACGCTGTGATGAAGATGCGCTCTGGGCTAATGTAGATAATGAAATACAAAAAAGAGCTATAAATGTGAAAAACTTAAGGTTCATAAGACTTTGAGATCAAACATCTTTGTGCATAATTAAAGATAAATAAAATTATAACGGTTAAAATAGCTTATTATTATTATTCCGATTTTCTTACTTCACCTGAAAATCGAACATTTTTTTATCAGATAGAAAACCTTGCAAGCGATCGCCGATTTTCACTTTTCCTACTCCAACGGGAGTTCCTGTAAAAATAACATCGCCAATCTTGAGCGTAAAAAACTTACTGATATAAGCGATTAATTCACTTACCGAAAAGATCATATCACCCGTAAAGCCTTTCTGAACAATTTCTTCATTTAACTTCATGTGAAAGTGAAGATTTTGAATATCATCCAATTCAGTTTTTTGAAGAAATTTCCCGATAACAGCCGAATTATCAAACGCTTTACAGATTTCCCAAGGCTTCCCCTCTTTTTTCAACTTCCACTGCAAATCTCGTGCTGTAAAGTCAACTCCCAACCCAATTTCATCATAGTATCGATGCGCAAACTTCGGAGAGATATTCTTTCCAATCCGATTGATTTTCACAAGCAACTCTGTTTCATAATGAATTTCATCACTAAAACCAGGCAGAAAAAAAGGCTTATTATCCCTCAATGCAGAGGTATCAGCCTTCATAAACACGATTGGTTCGTTCGGGTTTGGAGAGTTTAGCTCTTTATTATGCTCAACATAATTTTGACCGATTGCGAAAATTTTCATTTTTTAAAAGACATATGATTGTTAAGACCGCTATGTCATTGGAGCATAGACTTTTTGTCATCTGATTTATAAAAAAATTGAACCTGAAACAACATTCCATCAGCCGTGATACGACATCAAACTTTATCTATTTCATTCAGTCTGTTAAACATTACCGCTAAATGAGCGTAAATAGAAGTATTTTGGACAATTATATTCTCAGGTACACGGATTCTGAAAGGTGTAAAGTTCCAAATTGCTTTTATACCTCCAGCAATCATTATCTCTGCCGCTTCCTGGGCTTTATCCGTAGGTACGGTCAATATTCCTATATTAATTCCGGTCTTTTTCTGAAGTTCACTGAAATTGGCTATATGATGAATCGGTATTCGATTGATACTGGTTCCTACCAACTCGTGTTTTACATCAAATCCGGCTACAATCTCGAGTCCAAACTGAGAAAGACCATCATCATGCATCAGCGCTCCACCCAAACTTCCTACTCCAAACAGAAAAGCTTTATGTGACTTCGTAAAGCCCAGAAATTCCTCCAGCACCTTTACCAGCTCATTTACATCGTATCCCACACGGGTTTTGCCGGAAATATTAACGAAAGAAAGATCTTTAGCTACTTTAGAAGCATCAATTGCTATGTTTGAGGCGATTTGAGTAGATGACAAAAATGATTCGCCGGATCTCTGAACAAGTTGAGCATAAGCCAAATACCAAGGTAAGCGCCGAAGAGTTGGTTCGGGGACTTTAAAATCTTTTTCTTGCATGAAAATATTTTTTCAGTTTCAACGTGCAAAACTAATCATTTTTTTTCAGAATGTATTGATTTTTACCCGATTTCAATTCCAAAACTATTATAAAAAAACTAAAATGACAAATATTCATATTTATAAGCCAAAATGTCATTTTTAGTTTATTTTTAAAGAAAAAACAAGCCAAAATGTCTGACTATCAAGATGGTAGAGTTTTTGAAAATAAATAGGCAGCTTCTGACTCTACGATAAAAAATATCGGGAAACAGAAGCACTAAAAGGAATTTATAAAGAAACAAAGAACAAAGTTAACACACAAAAAAAAGAACATAAAAAACATGAACTTCAATAATTTTACAACAAAATCACAAGAGGCTGTACAACAAGCAATCAGCTTGGTACAGGCTAAAGGACAGCAAGTCATAGAAACTCCGCATTTGCTGAAAGCAATCATATTGCAAGGAGAAGACATGATTCAATTTCTGTTTGGAAAAATGGGAATTTACTTAAACAATATCCAACAAGTCACCGATCATGCTATCGAATCTTTTCCAAAAGTAAGCGGCGGCGAGCCGTATCTGAGTCGCGAAACAAACGAATCGCTTCAAAAAGCGGTAGAACTCTCCGGTAAAGCCGGCGATCAGTTTGTATCACTTGAATATTTACTATTAGGACTGCTAAAAACGAACAATCAGGCAGGAAAGATTCTGAAAGACGCGGGTGCTACCGAAAAGGGATTAGAAGCTGCGATAGCCGAGCTTAGAAAAGGTGCAAAAGTAACCTCATCTTCTGCCGAAGAAACGTATAATTCGCTAAACAAATATGCAGTTAATCTGAACGAGCAAGCCCGTCAGGGAAAACTTGACCCTGTGATAGGACGCGATGAAGAAATCCGCCGTATTCTGCAGATTTTAAGCCGTAGAACAAAAAACAATCCGATTTTGATCGGTGAACCCGGAACAGGAAAAACCGCCATAGCCGAAGGTCTGGCACATCGGATTATTCGGGGTGATATTCCTGAAAATCTGAAAACAAAGCAAGTCTTTTCATTGGATATGGGAGCACTTGTGGCCGGTGCCAAATACAAAGGCGAATTCGAAGAAAGATTAAAATCGGTGGTGAACGAGGTGATTCAGTCCAATGGAGAAATCATCCTGTTTATTGATGAAATCCACACCTTGGTAGGAGCAGGAAAAGGCGAAGGAGCCATGGATGCGGCCAATATTCTAAAACCGGCGCTGGCTCGTGGAGAGCTACGTGCAATAGGCGCGACAACCCTCAACGAATATCAAAAATATTTTGAGCAGGACAAAGCTTTGGAGCGTCGTTTTCAGATCGTTATGGTGAATGAACCGGATATTCAATCCACCACCTCCATACTTCGCGGACTGAAAGAGAGATATGAAAATCACCACAAGGTACGCATCAAAGACGATGCAATTATTGCCGCCGTTGAGCTTTCGAACCGGTACATTACCGATCGTTTTCTACCGGATAAAGCCATTGACCTAATGGATGAAGCGGCATCTAAACTCCGTATGGAAGTGGACAGCGTTCCTGAAGAATTAGATACAATCGAGAGGAATATCAAGCTGCTTGAAATTGAACGAGAAGCGATAAAACGTGAAAATGACACGAAAAAGCTGGAATCGCTGAATGTGGAAATAGCCAACCTTAAGGAACAGAGCAATGAGCTGAAAGCCAAGTGGTCATCTGAAAAAGAGTTGGTGGATAAAATCCAACAAGCGAAAATTGACATTGAAAACCTGAAATACGAGGCTGACAAAGCTGAACGTGAAAGCGATTACGGGAAAGTGGCCGAGATTCGTTACGGAAAAATCCAGGCTAAAGAGGGCGAAATAACTCAATTTCAGAAAGAGCTGACCGAAATCCAAAGCAACAGCGCAATGATCAAACAAGAAGTTGATAGTGACGACATTGCCGATGTGGTAAGCCGCTGGACGGGCATTCCGGTAAGCAAAATGGTTCAGAGTGAAAAAGTAAAACTTCTCAAGCTTGAAGAAGAACTTCACAAGCGTGTTGTAGGGCAAGAAGAAGCCATTACAGCTGTTTCGGATGCTGTGCGGAGAAGCCGCGCCGGGCTGAATGACCCGAAACGACCAATTGGTTCGTTTATCTTCCTTGGAACAACGGGTGTAGGTAAAACCGAATTGGCAAAAGCGCTTGCCGACTATCTTTTCGACGACGAGCATATGATGACGCGTATCGATATGAGCGAATATCAGGAGAAATTCTCGGTAACACGTCTTATCGGCTCACCTCCCGGATATGTAGGATACGATGAAGGCGGCCAATTAACGGAAGCGATTCGGAGAAAACCCTATTCCGTGGTGCTTTTTGATGAGATAGAAAAGGCACATCCCGATGTGTTCAATGTGCTTCTACAGGTACTTGACGATGGGCGACTGACTGACAACAAGGGACGAGTAGTGAATTTCAAAAACACGATTATCATCATGACTTCGAATATCGGCTCACAATTGATTCGTGAAAATTTTGAAAAAATGACTGATCAAAATCACGATGAAATAGTAGAAAACACGAAAAACGAGGTGATGAATCTGCTTAAAAAAGTGGTTCGTCCCGAGTTTCTGAACCGGATTGATGATATCATTATGTTTGCTCCGCTGAAAGAAACGGAAATTGCAGAAATTGTAAAGATACAACTCAACAACATTATCAAAATGCTTGCTGAAAACGGTGTGAATTTAGAGGTATCTGAAAAAGCGATGAGCTTTATCGCTGCCGAAGGTTACGACCCGCAGTTTGGCGCCAGACCCGTGAAAAGAGCTATTCAACGCTACATTTTAAACGACTTATCAAAAGAACTTATCAGCGGAAAATTAGATAATTCGGAAAAGATTGTAGTTGATGTTGAGAATGGAGAGTTGGTTTTTAGGAATTGATTCAAGGAGTTTTAAGTATTCTGAAAGTTTCCGACTATTCGGGAAATTGGATTATCGCAACTCTACAAGGGATTGAAAGCCCTTGTAGTAGTTGCTATTTTTGATTTACAATGCTACTTATTCAAAAACTCAATCCATTTCCTATAGTTTTCAATTATAAATGCAAAAAAGATACTTATTGCAAGTCCGATCAGCAAACCTTTGATTCCGTTTATCACTCTGCCGTTCAGCGCTTTAGGATTAATTATGAAACCGGAAGGCATTATAACAGGAGATTTTGCAGCATTAAATTCCGTAAGGGTTTCAGCTTTGTTTTTCTGAAGCGTCAATTTATCTCCATAAAACAATTGTGTAAATTGATTCCCGACAATCAGCTGATTATTCTCAAACTTCAAGCTTTGCTTTTCAGGTTTAAAATACTTTATTAATGACAAACTGTCTATTCGTTTCAACTCAGCGTCAATAATTTCTATTCTTTGAGTAAGATTGGCTCTTTTAGTCTCAAAGTTGGACTTTATCGTAGCGTTTTCATTCAAGTATTCCAAAACGGCATCACCTACCTCATCTACATTTTTGGTGCCTTTCATCTTCATTTGGATATAAATATAATTCGGCATAATTACATTTGTAGTATCTGATAAAGAATGATTTCTGTTAAAATCCACCACATCCGGAATACTGTCTTTTTGATAGTCAATCACATCAAAAAATTCGATTAGTTCCACTGACTCGGCTTTTTCTTTATCCAATCCCAATTTTTGCCCTAATGAAGTTGCTTCAAATCGATCTGAGCTTGATGTCAACTGCCTTCCCACTTGTTTTATCGTGCTGGCCGGAACTCCGTGAAGAATCGCCATACCGCCTACTTTAAATTTACGGTTTGATGACCGGGATTGATATTGACTAAAAGCAAAAGACAATAACAGCAATATAATCGTCAAGACTTTGTATCTGAAAAGTAATTGAAGGGTTTTTCCGATTAATTTCACCACATAAGTGATTGCCGCTACTATCCATTTCCAAATAATGCCAAGAATATCAACTAAATTGATTTCATTTGTAGATTTTTTGCCTTCCATACTACTTTATATTTTTTTCATTATTGTTATCCAGATTATTTTCAATCATCCATATAGCGTCCTCCTCATCATTATCATCCTCCTCATCCTCCCAGATTTTTACCGGTTTTTGCGGTCCTTGCTTTCGATAAATAAATGCAAATAAAATTCCGCTAACAGCCCCTGCTAAGTGTCCTTCCCAGGAAATAGGATCAAATTTTTGCCACGGGAAAAGATGCCAGACATTATTGCCATATAAAAAAACCACGACAAGCGAAATAGCAATTAAAGGCATATGTTTTCTTAATATCCCGCTAAAAAAAAGAAAAAACGAGAGAGCATATACTATTCCGCTCAATCCGATATGCCACGCATCACGCCCGATTATCCAAAGAATTATGCCACTTAAAATCGCAGAAAAAATCAACACTTTACTTGCAAATTCACCGTAAAAATAATACAAACATACGCTCAAAACAAAAAATGAGAAAATATTGTTTGCTAAATGTCCTAAATCGGAATGAATAAAAGGCATAGTGAAAATATTTGGCAAAGCTTTAATCTCTCTCGGAAAAACTCCGCCGATCTTAAAATCAAGTCCCATGCCCCGCTCAAAAAGAAAAGCCAATATCACCAAAAAGCAAATAATTGCCGGAAAGAATATGGCGTAATAGATTTTCTTTTTTTCATCGGATTTTTCATTCATACTTTTCAAAATTTACCACAAGAACAGCCTGACAATCGTATTTAATGCTGAGTTTGTTTATGTAGAAATCTAACAAAAACAAGAACTTTTAATCGTTCGTAAATGTTATCTTAATAATAACTCAAATTTATAACAATTATTATCAAAATGAAACATATTATTAATAACGAATGGAAAGGCGGATTGAAATTCGAAGTAGATTTAGATGGTCACAAAATATTAACTGATGCTCCCGTTGAAAATGGTGGTGAAAATCAAGGACCGGGTCCAAAAAAGCTTCTTTTATCTGCATTAGCAGCATGTACGGGAATGGATGTAGTTACAATTCTTAAGAAAATGAGAGTTGATTTCGAGAAATGTAACATAATTGTTGAAGGTGATCTGGTAGAAGAACATCCGAAGTACTACGAAAAAATGCATGTTATTTACGAGTTTACAGGAAAAAACTTACCTTTAGAAAAAATAGAAAAAGTGGTACATATGTCAGAAAGTACTTATTGCGGCGTGGAAGCATTATACAAAAAAGCGATTCCGGTAACTTCTGAAATAAGAATAAAAGAAAGTTAGGCATTGAACAACAGATTTGAAAAACTGTCGAAAATTTAATTTCGGCAGTTTTTTTTGTTTCATTCCCTATCTTGCACTTGTTTTTACACTAATTTTCATAAAAATTCGTTATACTTTCCGATAAGCTGTGAAATGAATCCACAATATTTATTTTGTCTTGATTTTTTACCATTGCATAGATAGTCTTGGTTCTAAAAGTCTTGACTCTTACAATTTCATATACTAATGATAGACTATATCAAAGGTGACTTAACCGAACTCACACCGACCAACGCTGTGATTGAAACTGCCGGAATCGGCTACTTTATCAATATCGCTTTGACTACCTACAGTGCGCTGCAAGGTAAAAAGGAAGCAAAAATTTTTATCCACGAAGCTATTCGCGAGGATGCATTTATCCTTTTCGGGTTCATGACCAAAAGCGAACGTGAGCTTTTCCAGTTGCTTATTTCTGTTACCGGAGTCGGAGCCAATACCGGAAGGGTGATCATGTCTTCATATACTGCCGACGAGCTTCAACAAATCATTGCAACAGAAAATGTTACGGCACTGACAGCCATTAAAGGCATCGGGACAAAAACAGCTCAGCGAATTCTTTTGGATTTAAAAGATAAAATTCTCAAAATCGAAATTACTTCCGACAGCAATATAAAATCATCTGTTTCGTTCGCAACTAATCCGATTCGCGAAGAGACACTGGCAGCGCTGGCAATGCTTGGTTTTGGAGTAGCACAATCTCAAAAAGTGGTTGACAAGATTCTGAAAGAAAATCCTGAAATGAACGTTGAGTTAGTGCTCAAAATGGCGCTGAAGATGTTGTAAAGCCCATTAAATGAAGAAGTACTCTATCATATTATTCTTTTTTGTTCTTGTAGGTGGAAGTTATGGTCTCGTAAACTCCACTCGCAATTTTACATCCGAATATTTGGCAGAAGTTTCTCCTGGTCCACAGCCCCAACCTCAGAGCGCGAATACGAATTCCGCGACAAGTAAAGACACTGCAGCCCGTTTTCCCGTGAACAATCAAACTATTGCCACTTACGAAGACCTCAACAAGCAATATCCGATGGATCTGCGTGATCCCGACAACGTGAAAACAACCGTAGAATACGATGATAAAACCGGAAATTATGTGATCCGAACAAAAGTCGGAGAATTGGAAATCGCGACACCCTACACTCTCTCTCCCGAAGATTACAACGAATATTCACTTCAAAAATCGATGCAGGAATATTGGCGTGACAGGAATATCACAGGCACGACAAGCAACGAGGATAAATTTTCTGTAACGGACATGAAATTCAGCCTTGGTCCTGCCGATAAAGTTTTTGGACCGGGCGGCGTGCAAATTCGTACGCAAGGTTCTGCCGAGCTTATTTTTGGCTTCAAGAGCCAATTCACTGATAATCCGACACTCCCGCAACGATCACGTCGCTCGAATATTCCCAATTTCGACCAAAAAATCCAAATGAATGTTACCGGGACGGTAGGTGATAAAATTAATTTCGGGCTGAATTACAATACTGAAGCTTCATTCGATTTTGATCAGCGGCTCGCCAAGCTTTCCTTCAAAGGCAAAGAAGACGACATCATCCAACTCATCGAAGCCGGTAATGTGAGCATGCCGCTAAGTGGTTCATTGATAACCGGAAGCTCGGCTCTTTTTGGAATTAAGACAGACCTTCAGTTCGGGAAATTACGAATTTCCGCCATTGCATCACAGCAAGAGTCACAATCACAGATGGTAAGCTCCAAAGGAGGTGCTCAGACCACTCCTTTTGAAGTTAAAATAGATCAATACGATGAGAATCGGCACTTCTTTCTCGGACATCAGTTTCGTGATGATTATGAGAATTCAATGAAAAGTCTCCCGTTTATCTCTTCGGGTATAATCATTAACCGTGTGGAAGTGTGGGTGACAAACAAGCGCGGAAATTTTGATGAAGCGCGCAACATCATAGGATTTATGGATTTAGGCGAACCTTCACGCATTGACAATCCACACTGGAGAAGCTCGGGAGGCAATATAACCTCAAATAACGCCAACTCGCTCTACAGCGAAATCAACAGCATAGCAAATGTTCGCGACGTACAGCAAACCAATGCAATTCTTGCCGGCATGTACGGCGCAATGAGCATTAATGGTGGTGAGGATTATGAAAAAATAGAGAACGCCCGCCGATTAAGCCAGTCGGATTATATTCTGAACCAATCCTTGGGTTTTATTTCTCTCCGGTCGGCTCTCAACTCCGATGAAGTGCTCGCGGTAGCCTATGAATATACCTATCAAGGAAAAAACTACCAAGTTGGCGAATTTTCTACTGACAATGTAAAGGCTCCAAACGCGTTAATTTTGAAGTTGTTAAAAAGCACTTCGCAGTCTCCACATTTGGCTTCATGGGACTTAATGATGAAAAACATTTATTCCATTGGCGCCATGCAAATGCAACCGACTGATTTTCAAATGAATATTATGTACCGAAACGATTCGATCGGAACAGAACTCCAATATATTCAAGAAGGAAATATTGCCAACCAATTGTTGCTTCGTGTAATGAATTTAGACCGCTTAGATATTAAAAACAACGTCAACCCTGATGGTCGTTTTGATTATATAGAGGGATATACAGCGCTTTCATCTTCAGGCAGAATTATCTTTCCGGTTTTAGAGCCATTTGGTAAATATTTAAGAGAAAAAATCGGGAATGACGCGATAGCAGATAAATACGTGTATGAAGAACTGTACGATTCAACCTTAGTTGTGGCGCAGGAGTTCAGCGAAAAAAACAAGTTTTCGTTAGTCGGAAGATACAAAGGTTCAAGTTCGGGATCTGAGATTATGCTTAACGCAATGAATATTCCGCGCGGCTCGGTTGTGGTTACTGCAGGAGGCAGAACGCTGATTGAAAATGTCGATTACTCAGTCGATTACATGATGGGTAGGGTAACGATTTTGAATAATTCCTTGTTGGAATCAAACACCAATATTGATGTAAAACTTGAAAATCAATCCATGTTTAGCATGCAGCGTAAGTCGCTGATTGGAACACATTTAGAATATCAATTCAGCAAAAACTTCAGTTTGGGCGGCACCATGATGCGACTTTCCGAAATGCCGCTGACAAAAAAAGTAATTACAGGAAGCGAACCGATAAAAAACACAATTTGGGGACTGAACACCTCCTGGCGTACCGAATCACAATGGTTAACTAATATGCTTGACCGAATTCCATTCGTAAATGCTACACAACCCTCTTCTGTGGCAATGAATGCTGAATTCGCGCATTTGATTCCCGGGCATCATAAAGTAATCGGACAGCAAGGGTTGGCTTATTTGGATGATTTCGAATCAACAAAAATCAACATCGACATTCATTATCCATATTATTGGTACCTGGCCAGCACGCCGTACAGTGATAATCCGGCCAATCAGCTTTTCCCAGAAGCAAGTTTAAGTAACGATATTGAGTATGGAAAAAACAGAGCTTTGCTTTCTTGGTATGCTGTAGATCAGTCACTTAACAGCGAGACACGCCGAACGCCTTCGAACCTGCGCGGAAATCTGGAATCGCTATCCAATCACTATACGCGTCGTGTAAGCGAAACGGAAATTTTCCCAAACCGGGATATCAATCCACAGGGAACAAATCTGATTACGCTCCTAAATCTCTCCTACTACCCGACACAGCGTGGTCCGTACAATCTTGATGTAGATGGAATGAATCCCGATGGAACGCTTTCTAATCCGGCACAACGATGGGGAGGAATAATGCGGAAAATTGACAATACCGATTTTGAAACATCGAATATTGAATACATCGAATTCTGGATGCTTGACCCATTCGTTTACAAAGATGAAAACAACCCCGGAGGCGAATTGTATTTCAATTTGGGAGATATAAGCGAAGATATTCTCAAAGATGGAAAAAAGGCGTTTGAGCATGGATTGCCAATTGATGAAAATAACCAAAACTTTGAAACTACCGTATGGGGAAGAGTCCCGACAACTCAATCCACCGTAGTAGCTTTTGACAACACAGCCGGTGCACGGGAAAAACAAGATGTTGGATTAAACGGGCTTTCTACCGAAGATGAGTTTAACTTCCCGACCTATAAAGAATACATAGATCAGCTACGCGCAAAACTAAACCCTGCCACAATCGCCCAAATGGAAAATGACCCGCATTCTCCTTTGAGAGATCCTTCGGGTGATAATTACCGTTACTACTTGGGCAGCTTCTGGGATGAAAAAGAAGCCGGTATAATTGACCGATACAAATACTTTAACGGAACTGAAGGGAATTCGCCCGATGCTTCCGAATCAACCACAGAATACAGCACAAATGCCACATCACTTCCTGATATTGAAGATATTAACGATGATAAAACATTAAATGAGTATGAAAAATATTTTCAATATAAAGTAGAACTTCGTCCCGATAAAATGGAAATAGGGTCAAACTATATTACGGACATTGTAGATGCAAGCGTACTCCTTAAAAATGGAAATACGGAACAAGTAAAATGGTATCAATTTAAGATTCCGATTCGTGAATATACTGACAAAGTAGGCAGTATCCGTAATTTCAAATCGATTCGATTTATCAGAATGTTTTTGACCGGATTCGAACAAGAAACGCATCTCCGATTCGCGACATTGGATTTGGTACGGGGTGAATGGCGAAACTACAATAAACCTATCGAAGCGAATATCGGCGCTACAAATTCGAAATTAGATGTTTTGGCTGTCAATATCGAAGAAAACGGCAGAAAAAAACCGGTGAATTATGTGCTTCCTCCGGGAATTACGCGCGAAACCGATCCAAGTCAACCTCAACTGCTTCAAGAAAACGAGCAGGCAATGGTGCTGCGTGTATCCGATTTGTCACCGAAAGAGAGCCGTGCCGTTTACAAAAATACATTCTTCGATATGCGCCAGTATAAACGCTTGCAAATGTTCGTTCATGCCGAAGCGATGCTCGATGCTGCCGCGCAAAACCTGCAAGACCACGAGCTGACTGCCTATATTCGTTTGGGTTCTGACATGGTCTCAAACTATTATGAGTATGAAATTCCGCTCCGACTTACACCTCCGGGCACATATTCCAATAACAGACTGGCAGACCGAGAACAGGTTTGGTATCCTGAAAACATGTTTGATTTCCCGTTTACAGCGCTCACCGATGCCAAATTGGAACGAAACAAAAATAGACAAAATACGTCTGTATCGAACTCCACGCCTTACATTACTTCGGACAAAAACAAGCAAAAAAACAAGATTACCATTGTCGGGAATCCTTCAATCTCTGATGTGGAAAATATAATGATTGGTGTGCGAAACAGATCGGGAGAAGTGAAATCCGGAGAAATTTGGGTGAATGAACTTCGTATGTCAGAGTTCGATGAAGACGGCGGTTGGGCTGCTATGGCAAATATGGCTATAAACCTTTCAGACCTTGGTTCGATAAATGTGGCCGGACGAATGGAAACTGCCGGATTTGGTGGTATAGAAAGCAATGTGATGAGCAGAAACATGATGGATTTCCATCAGCTCAACTTTTCGGCCGCGTTGGATTTAGGTAGATTCCTCCCCGAACAAGCCAAACTTCAAATCCCGGCATTTTTTACCTATACAAATGAAACAGTTTCCCCAAAATATAATCCCCTCGATGAAGATATTTTATTGAAAGATGCTATTCAGATTCTTGAGTCGAACATTGAAAAAGACTCATTGAAAGCTATGACTCAGTCGGTTGTAGAAACCAGAAGTTTCAATATTACCAACGCGAAGGTAAATATACGAAGTAAAAAACCGATGTTTTATGATCCGGCAAACGTAACATTTACTTACTCGGTAAATGAAAGCAACGAGCACACACCGGAAATCCAACAAAACCTGATGAAGCAACAGCGAGCAGCAATCAATTACGCTTACAGCTTCAATTTACAACCCTGGGAGCCCTTTAGCAAATCAAAAGCATTCCAAAAACCAACTTTTAAACTAATAAAAGATTTCAATATTTATTATCTTCCGACATCAATAAATTACAGTACGAGCCTGAATAGAGCCTATTCTCAGGTCAGATTACGGGATTTTACTGGATTTACAGGCGGACAAGCGATGGACAATCTCTCGTTCAGCAAAGATTTTATGTGGAATCGGCAGTTTGATTTCAAATATAAACTGACAAAAGCAATTGATTTCGGGCTTCAAACTGTAATGAACGCTAACATTGAAGAGAGTTACTTTACACCGGAAATAGGAAAAGAGCACTACGAAGCTTGGCGTGATACGGTCTGGAGTAGCATTATGAAAATGGGAACACCATACACGTATCAACAACTTTTCAATGCTTCGTGGAATCTTCCGATTGATAAGTTACCATTCTTGGATTGGATTACCGCCAATGCGCAATATAATTCCACATACAGTTGGAACCGGAGCGCGCCGATGGAAGGAAATGTCAATTTGGGAAATATCTCATCATCGACAGGACGGCTTATGGTTACTTCCGATTTCAAATTTGAAACACTTTACAGAAAGTCGAAATACCTGCGAGGTGTAATTGAACGAGGTCAACGAACCTCACGACAGCAACCGTTTACACCACGTACTTTCAATCAAACCGTAACGCTGAAAAAAGGAGATACGCTGACAATAAATCACGGTTTGAACAGCGAGAAATTTACATTTAATGCAAAAAATCAGGCCGGTCAACCCATACGGATACGGTACAAGGTGAAAAGTCCGACAGAAATACTATTATCTCCTTCTTTTGATGCTGAAAACGCTCAAATTACAATAATCACCAAAAATCCGAATGAGAGATCCCTGAGTGAGCAATTTGCCGACTTTGCCATTCGACTGCCAATGTCAATTCGAAGTGTATCAATCAATTACAATCAATCAAGCAGTCTGACTCTTCCCGGATTCATGCCTGAACCGGGATTCTTAGGCCAAAGTTTGGTAAACGGCATAAACGCGCCCGGATGGGGATTTGTATTTGGATTCCATGACAAAAACACACTTGCCAGGGCGGCAAATAATGGCTGGCTGTACATGGGGCAGGATGTCATAAATCCGGCTAACGAAGCAATGACTTCCGATTTGGATATCCGAGCTTCAATAGAGCCGATTGCCGGGTTGAAAATTGATTTGACCGGAAAACGCCAAACACAATCAAATTCTGTGATCCACTTTATGTATCCGGGAATGCCATCCACTTTTAACGGCAACTTCAATATAACAACAATCACATTGAAAACCGCATTTGAGAAAATAGGAGATGCAAGCAATAATTATCACTCAAATGCATTCCGGCAGTTTTTAGATAATAGAGCGGTAGTTTTGGCACGATTGGAGAATAGATACACCCGATCTGAAACACGCTACCCGACAACCGGTTTTTTTGAAGATGACCCGAATTACAGAGGAAAACTTTTTGATCCTGCAAACGGAACTTACAATCTCAATTCTCCCGATGTGTTGATTCCCGCATTCATGGCAGCTTACACAGGAAAAAATGTGCATAGAGTTAATACAAACCCATTCTTGTCAATTCTTGAAATTTTACCGAACTGGAGTTTGAATTATAACGGACTTTCCAATAATCAATGGGTAAAAGACAAGTTCCGATCCATTACTTTAACTCACGGATATACAAACCGTTACACCATAGGAAATTACAGTTCATATGCAACTTGGGTAGGTGTAGATGGAGATAATAGCGCATTGGGTTTTATCCGTGATCAACGTACAAACACGCCGATTCCTTCGATGGCGTATGATATTTCCACAGTCTCGCTGAATGAAAGTTTCAGTCCGCTGATAGGGATAAATGTGGCAATGAAAAACAGTATGACTTCAAAAGTAGAATACCGGAAACAGCGGAATCTTTCCTTGAACTTGAACAGCACGCAGCTGATAGAGGCACTTTCGGATGAATTTGTAATCGGCTTCGGATATGTTGTGAATGATTTCGATGTAGTCTTAAAATTAAAATCAGCTCAAAGACAGACGGTAAAAAATGATTTGAAGCTGAATATGGATTTTTCTTATAAAGATATTAAATCGCTGCTCCGCAAAATCAATGAGACCGATGATATCACGCAAGCTTCGAGTGGGAATAAAGTTGTAACCCTCCGGTTCACAGCAGATTATGTATTCAGTTCAAAGGTAAATCTACAGCTCTTTTTTGACCGTCAAATGACAGCGCCTCTGGTATCGTCATCCTATCCGGTTTCTTCTACAAACTTAGGAATAAGCTTTAAATTCTTACTTACGAGATAAATTTAGACAATAGTAGAGTTTATATGCCTTGGTTTATTATTGCTCAAATGTAGTGATAATAGGCTATAACAGAGTTTTCAGCCTACTTTTTGACCTATAAGTCTAAAAATCATTTACATACTACAAACACCCAAAAACTAAATTGCTGTAAAACCCACAGATGAAACATTCCGATGCATCGGAAGTGGTTACATAGTTGTAGAAAGAATTGAAAATTGATATGTAAGCTACAGAGTAGCTTAATATTTAACTTTTTGTCGGACAATAAAGAATTATTTATTGTAATTTTGTAATGCATTTATTTTTCATGTGAAAAGTTGTTAACATATGAACATTCTTACATATATCAATGTTTATTAGGTTAACCCAAAAAACTACTTGATTTATGAGATTAAAAATAGTATTATTCGTAGCGTTATTCACATTTACTTTACAAGGATTCGGTCAAATTTTCGATCCTGTAACCTGGTCGATAGAGCAAAAATCGACCGGAAAAAACACTGCCGATATTATTATAAAGGCGAAATTAGACAAAGGTTGGCACTTATACGGATTGAATATCCCTCCCGATGGACCGATTCCCACCAAAATCACGTTTGAAAAACTTGAAAATGCCCAAAAAGAAGGCTCTCTTCAGGCTCTATCAAAATTAATTGAATCTTACGATCCGAATTTTGATATGAACTTAAACTGGTATTCCGGTGAGGCTGTTTTTGTTCAGAAAATCTCGTTTACAGACCCTGCTGCCGTTTATGCAAACGTGACTGTTAACTACATGGTGTGCGATGACAGCCGATGTTTACCACCTTCGGAAGAGTTGCTTACGATAGGAAAACCCGGTGTGAAACCGGCGATTACCTCTTCCGAAACAACTTCCGGTACTGAACCCGTCATTGCTGTACTCCCAATTTCAACCACGACAGACTCACTAACTGCAGATTCAGTAATAGCTCAACAAATATTTACGCCAATAGCTTCGGAAGTACTTTGGACACCGGTAATTGAGGAATTAAAATCATTCGGAGCAGATAAAAATGGAGCCGGGCGTTCGCTGATGTGGATTTTTATTCTCGGATTTTTAGGAGGATTAATAGCTTTACTCACACCCTGTGTTTGGCCGATTATACCTATGACTGTAAGCTTTTTCCTGAAACGAACAAAGGATAAAAGCCGCGGCAGACGTGATGCTGTATTTTACGGTTTGGCTATCATTGTTATCTATGTTTCACTCGGATTGCTTATAACGGCTATCTTTGGTGCAAGCGCGCTGAACAGCCTGGCGACAAACGCGGTTTTCAATCTACTTTTCTTCGCTTTGTTAGTTGTTTTTGCGATTTCATTCTTTGGAGTTTTTGAAATCCAATTACCTGCATCCTGGGCGAACAAAATGGATGCGAAAGCCGATGCCACAAGTGGAATTGTGAGTATTTTATTTATGGCATTTACGTTGGTACTTGTTTCATTTTCCTGTACAGGTCCAATTATCGGGACATTATTAGTAGAAGTTTCAGTTTCAGGTTCTTACCTCGGCCCGGCCATCGGAATGCTCGGATTTGCAGTTGCTTTGGCATTGCCATTCAGCTTCTTCGCTTTCTTCCCTGCCCTGCTTCAAAGCATGCCAAAATCGGGTGGTTGGTTGAATAAAGTCAAAGTTGTTTTGGCGTTTTTGGAATTGGCATTAGCATTGAAATTCTTCTCTGTAGCTGATTTAGCTTACGGTTGGAGACTATTAGACCGTGAAACTTTTCTTGCGCTATGGATAGTGATTTTTGCACTGTTAGGTTTCTATCTTATCGGAAAAATCAAATTTGCACACGATTCCGATACGAAAACCACGTCTGTTCCCGGATTGTTCTTAGGGATAATTTCATTGGCATTTGCAGTTTACATGGTGCCCGGACTTTGGGGCGCGCCGTTGAAATCGGTAAGTGCATTCGCGCCACCGCTTTTCACGCAGGATTTTAACTTGTATGAAAACGAAGTTCATCCGAAATTCATGGATTATGAAAAAGGTATGCAGTACGCAGCTCAAAATAACATGCCGGTGATTATTGATTTCACAGGATACGGTTGCGTCAATTGCCGGAAAATGGAGGCATCGGTCTGGACAGACCCGCGAGTAACTGACCGTTTGAATAATGAATTTGTGCTGATTTCACTCTATGTGGACGACAAAAAAGCGCTGGCTGAACCGTATGAAGTGGAAGAAAACGGTAAAACTCGAAGAATCAGAACGATCGGAGATAAATGGAGCTACCTGCAACGCTATAAATTCGGTGCAAATGCTCAACCTTTCTACGTCATGCTTGATCCGGAGGGAAAACCATTGACCCGATTCTTAGAGTTTCAGGAAAATCCGGCTGAATTTTTGAAATGGTTAGATAAGAAATAATGCCTCCTATCCACAGCATAGGGAATTATGCAGTTTCAATTAATGTTAGTGCAAATTGAGAAAGTTCATAAAATTTAGAAGGGACATTTTAACATGAACAATCAAAAGAATAAAAAAATTAATCTCGACCCTGAAAAATTAGCAAAACTTAGAACAGGGACACAAATGCTTAACGAAAAATACGGCGAAGAAGGAAGCGATACGCGCAAAGAATTCAACGCGCGCGCTAAAGCATGGTATTACTCCGAATTGCTGAAAGAGACAAGAAAATAATACGGCATTACCCAAGAAGAGTTAGGTAGGCGAATTGGGAAAAAACGCGAATACATTGCTCTGTTGGAAAAAGGAGAAACCGACATGCAGCTCTCCACCTTTTTAAGCATTTCAGATGCATTAGGATTGAAATTTGGATTGATTCTTTAGTCAAACAGACTCTATCCAAAACATTTATATCTGCCAAAATGTCTCGTTAAATGACAAAAAAATCAAACGAGATGCTTTGGCAGATTTATTGTTACTTGGACATTGCATTTTTCTATATCAAAAACAAACGTAATATTAATTCATTTATGAAGGCAAAACATAAAGCTGAAAAAGAAAAGCTTAAAGAAGATATTCAACAAGAAGAAGTTGTACAAGAAACAATATTGGAGGAACAAGAAACAAATTCCGATGATACTGACGAATTGACAGAGGATATTTCTGCAGATTTACAACAAAAATGTGAAGAGCTGAATGATAAGAATCTTCGTCTGATGGCAGAATTTGACAATTACCGCAAGCGAACACTTAAAGAAAAAGCCGACCTGATCAAACATGCCGGAGAGCGGATTTTCGTGGATATGCTTCCGTTAGTCGATGATTTTGAGCGTGCGTTACAGGCAATGGACTCTACAGATAATGCCGATGCAGTGAAAGAAGGCGTGGAGTTAATTTACAAAAAATTTATCGGCTTTTTGAATGCCAATGGAGTGCAAGTTATTCCTACCGAAAATGAAGTATTCGATGTAGATGTGCATGAAGCAGTTACAACTTTTCCGGCTCCTTCCGAAGAAATGAAAGGCAAAATAATTGATTGCACCTCAAAGGGATATACACTCCATGACAAAGTTATACGTTTTGCAAAAGTGGTAGTAGGAGAATAAAATAAGTTTATAGAAAGAAAATTTAGCGTTAGTTAAATGTTGAAATAAGTGAGCTTGCAGAATTAAATCAATCTTATTTTCGAAAAACTGCAAACTATGTCTAAATACTGCTAACTGCTAACTAAATACCGCTAACTAAAATCAAGCATGTCAACAAAAAGAGATTATTACGAAATATTAGACGTTTCCAAAAAAGCAACAGCCGATGAGATAAAAAAAGCTTATCGGAAAAAAGCGATTGAATACCATCCTGATAAAAACCCCGGAGACAAACAAGCTGAAGAGAAATTCAAAGAGGCTGCCGAAGCATATGAAGTACTGAGCGATGCACAAAAACGCCAGCGTTATGACCAGTTTGGTCATGAAGGTGTAGGAAACAGCGCATCGGGCGGATTTGGAGGCGGCGGCATGAGTATGGAAGATATTTTCGCTCACTTTGGAGATATCTTTGGCGGTCATTTTGGAGGTGGCGGATTCGGTGGGTTTAGCGGATTCAGTGGGTTTAGCGGAAGTTCACGTGGCGGACAACGCGTAAGACGCGGATCGGATTTACGGGTAAAAGTAAAACTGAATCTGGCAGAAATTGCGAGCGGAGTTGAGAAAAAGATTAAAGTCAAAAAACAGGTTTCTTGCCAGTACTGCAATGGCTCCGGAGCCGAATCCGGCTCAGACACTACCACCTGTACCACGTGTAATGGAAGCGGAAGAGTTACCCGAGTTCAGCAAACCATACTGGGACAAATGCAGACTACCAGCGAATGTTCGACGTGTCAAGGCGAAGGTAGAATTATCAAAAACAAATGTACGCATTGCGGTGGTGATGGTGTCTTGAGACAAGATGAGATTATCAACATCAACATTCCTGCCGGCGTGATGGAAGGTATGCAACTTTCTGTAAGCGGCAAAGGTAACGCCGCCAAACGAGGTGGAATAAACGGCGATTTACTGGTAGTGATCGAAGAAGAAAAACATCCGGAACTCATTCGGGATGAAAATGACCTGATATATAACCTGTTACTTTCTGTTCCTGTCGCTTCGATGGGCGGTTCTGTCGAAGTTCCAACCGTTGACGGAAGAGTGAAAGTAAATATCCCGGGCGGAACGCAACCCGGCAAAGTACTCCGCCTTCGCGGCAAAGGACTTCCGAGCGTAAACAGCTATGGGAAAGGCGATTTGTTAGTCAATATCGGCGTGTACATCCCACAAAACCTGACCAATGAAGAAAAACAGACGTTGGAGAAATTGGAAAAATCAAATAACTTTAAACCAAGCGCTTCAGCTTCAAAAGGTTTTTTCTCGCATTTCAGGAATTTATTTGAGTAAGGAAAATCAGTTGAGAACTGAAAGAGATAGTATAAGCCCCGATAGTTTGCAGCTATCGGGGCTTACTGTTTTTTGAATTTAGCGTGAATTCTATTATCAGCTAATTTTACACAATCGGTATCATACGTTTTCTAATACCTGTAATGCTCCGGTTTATACGGACCATCCACTTCCACACCTATGTAGGCGGCTTGTTCGGGAGTGAGTTTGGTGAGTTTCACGCCTAATTGGTCTAAGTGCAGGCGGGCTACTTCTTCATCCAAATGTTTCGGCAGGCGATAGACACCCACTTCGTATTTTTTCGTGTATAGCTCGATTTGAGCCAATGTTTGGTTCGTAAATGAGTTACTCATCACGAATGAAGGGTGCCCCGTTGCGCAACCGAGATTTACCAAACGACCATCGGCAAGCAGCAGGATACTATTTCCCGAAGGGAAAGTATATTTATCCACTTGCGGTTTGATGTTAGTGTGTTTGATACCCGGATATTTTTTCAGCTTATCTACCTGAATTTCATTGTCGAAATGCCCGATGTTGCAGACAATCGCGCCGTCCTTCATTTTTTCCATGTGGTCAATTCGGATAATATCCTTATTCCCGGTGGTTGTGACAAACACATTTCCTTCCGGAAGAGAATCTTCAACGGTCACCACCTCAAAACCTTCCATAGCTGCCTGCAGTGCGCAAATCGGATCAATTTCCGTTACTAAAACCCTTGCACCGTATGCTCTCATGGACATTGCACACCCTTTCCCAACATCGCCGTAACCACAAACTACCACCACTTTTCCGGCTAGCATAATGTCTGTGGCACGTTTGATCCCATCAGCCAATGACTCACGACAACCGTACAGATTATCAAATTTTGATTTTGTAACCGAATCATTCACATTAAAAGCAGGGAATAAAAGCGAGCCCTCTTCCTGCATCTGATAAAGTCGGTGAACACCCGTAGTAGTTTCTTCAGACACACCTCGAATTTCAGGAGCCATACGCGTCCAAATCGTACTGTCAGTAATGAGAATTCCTTTTAAAATATTGTACAATTCTCTTTCGTCTTCTCCTTCTACTTTTTTATCAAGTATGGTTTTGTCTTTTTCAGCTTTAACGCCAACGTGAATCATCATGGTGGCATCACCTCCATCGTCAACAATTACAGTCGGTCCGGTATTACTTTCAAATGTCAATGCTTGAAGCGTGCACCACCAATATTCAGCAAGTGTTTCGCCTTTCCAAGCAAAAACGGGCACTCCTGCAGCGGCAATGGCAGCAGCGGCGTGGTCTTGAGTGGAATAGATATTACAACTTGCCCAGCGTACTTCCGCGCCCAATTCAACCAATGTTTCTATCAGCACCGCAGTTTGGATTGTCATATGCAGCGAACCCATTATTCGAGCTCCTTTCAGCGGTTTTGACTCACCGTATTTTGCACGAAGCGCCATGAGACCGGGCATCTCTTTTTCTGCTAATTCTATTTCTTTTCGTCCAAAATCTGCCAATGAAATATCAGCAACTTTGTAAGGTAGGTTTGAGAATAATTCCATAATTAAATAACTACTGTGCCGTCAAGATACGAGCAAAAAACCTGCGACAAGTAAATTTTTATTTGTTTCTAATTTTCATTTTTGGGAGCACAAAGGTAGTGATTTTTAGCATTATGACAAAACCAATCAACCTCTCAAATAGCGACAAAAAACTTACAATCTCTCCGCCGCTTCATGGTCTAAATACAACTCGACATCACCACATCCGGTTAAAATGTAATAGGTCGGAAATCTTTCAAAATCACCTTTTTCATGCATGATTGATTCTAAAACTTCTGCTTTGGAATGTCCTGTAATGACGAATGCCACATGCTTTGCATTGCAAATAACACTTCCTGTCAACGTAATACGATTTTGTCCTGTTTGTGGGTGCTTGGCCGCTGCTACAGACTCTGTGGAGTGAAGCAGCTCCAAATTTCCGGGAAAAATGGAAGCGGTATGACCATCATCTCCCATCCCCAGCAACACCAAATCAAACTGCGGCATTCCATTGACTTCGGGCAACTCATTTCTCAGTGTGTTTTGGTATTGAACCGCCTCTTCAATCGGCACATTCTCACCTTTCATCCGAAAGATATTTGCTTCGGGAATCGGAACATGTTGAAGCAATATTTTATTCACATTCCCATAGTTGCTTTCTTTGTCTGTAGGCTCTACACAACGCTCATCAACCCAAAAAAAACGAATTTTTTCCCAGTTTATTTTTTCAGCATACTCGCCGGAAAGCATCCCAAAAAGGAGATTGGGTGTGCTTCCTCCGGAAATGGCAATGTTCAGTGACTTACCGGCACTTACTTTTTCATTTAACATAGCGGTGATTAATTTCGCAACACTTTCAGCGGTTTCTTCCGGCTCAGAAAAGATATGTATTTTGTTTTTTAGCATAGCAAGTATTTTTTTAAGATTTAAATTACACCATTTTCAAAGTCATATATTCGGTAAAGTAAATTACCCGGTGAGTTGACAAACCGGTTTGCTTAATCCGAAAATAGCTTCAAGTTTCAAGCTTCATTCTTTGGGCTTCGTTCTTCGGGCTTCTTATATCTCGCAGAAAAACTTATCACACTGGTCTTTCCATTGCAAGTCTTTATTTTCAAAGAGTCCATCTGCTTCAGCCGGTCCCCAGGTGTTGCTCGGATACATATACAATGGTATTTTCGGATTTTCTCTCCACGCGTTCAGTATCGGATCTACAAATTTCCAACTGGCCCGAACAGCGTCGGCACGAGCATATAAGGTAGAGTCTCCAACCATACAATCTAACAGCAAACGCTCATAAGCATCCGGTATTTTTGACTGTTCTAAATCGGAATAATGAAAATCCATGTTTACACTTTGAACATTGTATCCGGCACCGGGAATTTTCATTTCAAAATCAATCGCAATTCCGGCATCGGGATGAATACGAAGGATAATCATATTCGTAATCTGGTTTGATAGTTTTTCTTTGAAAAGCTGCAAGGGAGCGGGTTTCAAGTGAATCACAATTTCAGTGACACGAACCGGCAGATTTTTCCCGCTACGTATATAAAAGGGGACATCACTCCAGCGCCAGTTATCCACAAACAGCTTCAGAGCGACAAAAGTTTCTGTCATTGAATTCGGATCTACGTCTTTTTCTTCACGGTAGCCCCGAAGAACTTCTCCTCTTCTTTTCCCTTCTGTGTATTGACCGCGAACCACATATTTACTTACTTCATTTGGTTGTATCGGTCGTAAAGCCTGCAGCACCTTAACTGTCTCATTACGAATAGAATCCGAATCAAAAACTGCCGGAGGGTCCATTGCGATCACCGCTAAAACCTGAAGCAAATGATTCTGAATCATATCGCGCATGGTGCCGGAAGACTCAAAGTAACCACCTCTGTCTTCCACACCGATTTTCTCTGCAGCTGTAATCTCCACCCTGTCAATGTACCTCCGATTCCAAAGCGGCTCAAAAAAACCGTTAGCAAACCGTGTGACCATAATATTTTGAACAGTCTCTTTCCCAAGGTAGTGGTCAATCCGGTAAATTTGGTGTTCCCGGAAGCCTTTGTGTAGTTTTTCATCCAATTCAATCGCCGAATCCAAGCTGTAACCAAAAGGCTTTTCTACGATCACCCTTTTCCAACCATCGTCTTCAGTGTTCAAACCCACTACTACAAGGTGATTTGCCACAATTTCATACATAAATGGCGGAATGGAAAAATAGTAAATAAAATTATGAGGGATATTTAATTTCTGAGTCAAACTATACGTATAGTTTTTTAACTGATCAAAATCTTCTTTTTCCCTGTTTCTTACTGATTTATAGTATATTATTTTCTTAAAAGTATCAAATTTTTCAGGATGTTTTTCCATCAAATCGTCAGCAAACAATTTCATATTCTCCTCTACATCTTCACGGAATGCGTTTTCATCCTTTTTGTCACTGCCACAGCCAATTACAATGAATTTTTTCGGCAGTAAATCATCAATATAAAGTTGAAAAATTGAAGGCAGCAATTTCCGTTTGGAAAGATCGCCATTTACTCCAAAAATCATTAAAACCTGCCCGTCAACTTGACCTTTTACCAATTTTTTTCTAAGTTCTTCCATATTATAATTTCGATTGTGCTTTTATAACAAAATTTTAACATTTTTGTTTAGCTTTTCTATGTAATCTATCATCATATCAACTCTAATGCCAATTTGTCATATTACAAGCCATTGGCATTTTTTTTGATAAAAATGAACCGACTCATGCTTGGATAAACGTTGATTTGTCCTATTTATTTATCTTACTACAACGAAAATAACAAATAACTAATAAAATATATGGCAAAAGGAAACATTGGGGTAACGAGTGATAATATTTTCCCCGTTATTAAGAAATTTTTGTACAGCGATCACGAGATTTTTCTGCGTGAGTTAGTATCAAATGCTGTAGATGCCACTCAAAAGCTGAAAACACTGGCTTCTGTGGGTGAATACAAAGGTGAATTAGGTGATTTAACAGTAAGAATCAGTATCGACCCTAAGAAAAAAACATTGACTGTAAGCGACAGAGGAATCGGGATGAATGCAGAAGAAATTGATAAATATATCAATCAGATTGCATTTTCAAGTGCCGAAGAATTTGTAGAAAAGTACAAAAACGATGCGCAGGCAATTATCGGGCATTTCGGACTTGGATTTTATTCGGCATTTATGGTTTCCAAAAAAGTGGAAATCTTCACTCAGTCATACAGAGAAGATTCCGTAGCACAACACTGGTCTTGTAAAGGTGACCCCGAATACACGCTTGAAGATTCCATAAAAGCGGAGCGCGGAACAGACATTGTCCTGCACATTGACAATGAGAACAAAGAGTTTTTGGAAGAAGCAAGAATCGAAGAATTACTGAAAAAATACTGTAAATTTCTGCCCATTCCAATCGCGTTCGGGAAAAAGAAAGAATGGAAAAACGACAAATACGAAGAGACCGACGAGGATAACATTATCAACGATACCAATCCGGCCTGGGTGAAAAAACCTGCCGATTTGTCAGAAGAAGACTACAGCAAGTTTTACCGAGATTTATATCCCATGCAAATGGATGATCCGCTGTTTCATATTCACCTGAATGTAGATTATCCGTTTAATCTGACCGGAATTCTCTATTTCCCGAAAATCAAGAATAACATTGATATTCAACGAAATAAAATCCAACTTTACAGCAATCAGGTCTATGTGACGGATCACGTGGAAAACATTGTGCCTGAATATCTTACACTGCTATATGGTGTGATTGACTCACCGGATATTCCGCTTAACGTATCAAGAAGTTACCTGCAAGCGGATGGTAATGTGAAGAAAATTTCAGGTCACATAACCAAAAAAGTGGCAGATCGTCTGAACGATATTTTCAAATCAGACCGAAAGCAATTTGAAGAAAAATGGGACGATGTGAAGCTCTTTATCCAATACGGTATGCTCAGCGATGAGAAATTTTATGAGCGTGCCGAAAAGTTTGCTTTACTGAAAAACATAGATGGAAAATATTTCACATTCGATGAATACAAAGACTTAGTAAAAGGAGAACAAAAGGATAAAAACGGTGATTTAATCTACCTTTACGCGAATGAAAAGGATGCTCAATACACTTACATAGAAGCGGCAAAGGCGAAAGGATATGACGTGCTGCTGATGGATGGACAATTGGATGTACACGTAATCAGTCAATTAGAGCAAAAGTTTGAGAAAACCCGTTTTGTCCGTGTGGATGGCGATGTGGTTGATAAGTTAATTGAGAAAGAAAATGCTCAGAAAGTCAATCTTACTGACATTCAAAGAAATGCAATCATCTCCATTTTCAGTTCGCAACTACCCGAAATTGAAAAAACTAATTTTGTAGTTACCTTAGAGCAACTTTCTGCCGACAGCAATCCCGTTTTCATTACTCAAAACGAATTTATGCGCCGGATGAAAGACATGTCTGCCATGCAAGGCGGAGGAGGCATGATGAGTTTTTACGGTGAAATGCCTGATAGCTACAACCTCGTGGTAAACACCGGTCATCCGCTCATAGAAAAACTGCTGAAGGAGGAAGAATCGGCAACTGAAGCTGAAATAACACCTCTGAAAGCTCAATATAGCGAACTAAACAGCAAAGTAGAAGCTTTAAAAGCTGCTCATAAAGACAAAAAGGACGAAGAAATTCCCACTGCCGAGAAAGAGGAACTTGACGAACTTCATAAGAAATTAGATGAAATATCTGAAAAAGAAAAAGCAGTTTACAAGGCTTACGGAGATGAAAACAAACAGGTCAGCCAACTCATTGACTTGGCGCTACTTGCTCACAATATGCTGAAAGGAGAACCGCTGGCTAAATTTGTGAAAAGAAGCGTGGAGTTGATGTAAGACCCCTGCTCCTAACCCCTTTCGACTATGCTCATGGCATCGCCTAAAGGGGAAAATTCAGTAAAACGTAAAAAAAGTAGCGGTTATTTTGAAACTAACAGCTACTTTTTTTATTAAACAAATAGTTTTGTTCGTTAAGCAAAGCTATCGGGTGCGGTGATTTTCAATCGCCGATTTAGAAATTAATTGATTAAAGAATCGAACATTGTATTCAAAAATCACTAATGTCTGATAAAAATCTTATTTGACTTTCGCAAGTTGTTACAGTCGGCTATAAAGCTACCATTGAAAATGAACATGCTGATTATCAGAGCAATTAAGCAAGTTGGGGCTTTGCCCCAAACCCCACTTCATTTTTTGTCTTGACACAAAAAACGAAGCAAAAAAAGTCAAGACTCCGCCCGCCTCACTCAAAAAATTGGCGTTCAAACGGCTAAATCG
>JAAYIT010000157.1 GCA_012523295.1 Porphyromonadaceae bacterium
ACTCTGATGGAAGTTCAATTACAAAAACAATGCTTCTTACGCCAAAACATCGTCGAATAGCAATGCTTTTTGATGATAATTTTTGGAAGCAATTTTAGGGTGACGCATTGTCGAAGTCAGGAGAAAATGAATTAACCTCCTAACCATTCAACTTCATCTTCATCATTGACCAATTGTTTTTCGCTTTAGTGTACACGACAGATAATCCGTGTTTTGCACCTTCATTTTCTAAACTTGACATATCCTCGGAGTAAAATCCGCTCATATACAATTCGCCTGATTTTGACAATGATTTTGCGTAAATCCCCATATCATTCAGCAGAATATTTCGGTTGATATTGGCAATGATAATGTCAAATTTTTTTCCACGAAGAAGTTTGGCATCGCCTAATAAAACATCAATATTCCTAACATTATTCAAAGCAATATTTTCAAGTGAATTATCTACACACCAATCGTCAATGTCAATTGCAGTGATTTTTTTTGCCCCGCGCTTTGCCGCTAAGATAGCCAAAACAGAAGTTCCGCAGCCCATATCCAGCACAGCCTTTCCTTCGAGGTCCATCCTCAGAATTTCGGAAACCATAAGCGCTGTAGTCTCATGATGTCCTGTGCCGAATGACATTTTCGGATCTATGATAATTTCATATTCCAAATCCGGTATATCTTTATGGAATGAGCTGTGAATCACACATTTGTCGTCAATGACTATTGGCTCGAAATAGTGTTTTTCCCACTCTTCATTCCAGTTTTTATCTTCAATTTCTTCTTTGGTATAAGTTAGTTTCTTATCATATTCAAAGTCTGAAATCAAACGTTCAATTTTAGCAATTTTTAAATTTTTTGACTGAATATATGCTTCCAGTCCATTACTTACTCGGACAAAACTCTCAAAGCCGACTTCTCCTAATAGAGCAGACAGCACATCGGAAAGAAATTCTTCGGATGAAGAAAACTGAAAACGGAATATAGTGTATGTCATTTGCAATAATTTTGGTTTCTAATACTTTGCAAAAATAACTTAATTCAGTGATAAAAAAGTAATAAAATGACGTATATTTGCATAAAATATCGCATAAAGCATATATACAGCGAGTTAACACATTATGGCATAGTTGTTGATATCTTTAAATGTAGATGTTGATATCTTTAATGATCGCATAAGCATTATAACCTTATTTAATTTTTACAAAAATGAAACGCTATTTAATTTTGATTTACTTTATGATTTTTGGATTGTCGTTGGGGTTTGCTCAATCAGGCAAAATCATAGACGACATATACGTTACTCCAAACGATGCTCAGATGGTAAACGAAGTTCAATCTTCGAAGAAAGCTAAAGTGAAAAAAGAGCGTCAGGAGTCTGTTATTTACAGAAATGGAGCCCGTGAGATTGTATTTATCGACCAGTACGGCAATAAAACCACTGCTGTTTCCGATACAGTGTACATTGTTGACAATGAAGTTTACGCAGATTCAGTAGAAACCGAAGAAGGCTACTACCTGAATGGCTTTAGCGGCTCAAAATCTGATTTTGAATACGCTGAACGCATCCGGCGTTTCCATAATCCAAAATACACAATTACAATTGCCGATCCGGGTTATAACGATATTTATTTCTTAGATAATAACTACTGGAACGTCCATATTGATGGAATGTACGCTACAATCACTCCTACTTGGAATAATCCGTATTGGTGGAATTATCAATACTCTCCTTACAGCTACAGCAGTTGGATGTGGAGGCATAATTGGGGCTACCCTTACTGGGGAAGGAGCTATTATGGCTGGAGCGGATGGTACGATCCATGGTACTCCGGATTTGGCTGGGGCGGATGGTATGACCCATGGTACTCCGGCTATTACGGCTGGGGCGGCTGGGGCGGTTACTACGGCTGGGGCTATCCTTACTATGGAGGATATTACGGTTGGGGTGGATACTATGGCGGCTATTATGGCGGTTACTACGGTTATCCCTACTACGGTGGTTATTACTCAACGTATAACAGAGCTCATAGCGAAGCGAACAGACGCGCAGTCAGTTCGGACAGATATTCTGTTTCCGGTCTGAGAAGTGATGCGAGCAGACGTTCTACGGTTATGTCAAACTCCAGATCTTCAGTTGCCAGAACCAATGATTATACTCGCGTGACTTCAGGCAGAACCGGTGCACAAAGCTCAAGAAGTGGAGTTGTAAGGGATAATAACACAAGAAGCGCGAACCGGACTTCTGTATCAGGAGTTGACACTCGTACTCGTACCGGAGCCGTAAGAAGCTCTTCCGACTGGAATGCAACCCGCAACAGCAATCAGTACTCAACAGGTACAAGAAGCAGATCTTCCAATACAATTATAAACAGGAGCAGTCCTTCAACATCCACCAGAAGTTCGTCGAGCTCCGGAACTTATGATTCAAGGAGAAGTACGCCACAATCTTCAAGCACACATAGTTCTTCATCTGTAAATTCCGGCAGAAGCAGCAGTACATACAGCACGCCTTCACGTTCGTCTTCTTCGAGCAGAGGCTCATTTGGTGGAGGAAGTTCTTCATCAGGGGGCGGAAGATCATCTTCGTCCAGTGGTAGTAGCGGTGGAAGTAGAAGATAAATAATTCTTTAGAAAGTGATAAAAATAACTCATATACACACGAACATTTTTAACTTAAATTTCTATAAAAATAAAATGAAAAAAATATTTTTCTTGGCATTTTCAATCTTTTTTGGTTCTGCATTGATAGCTCAAACTGAATATGACGCATTGAGAATTAGCCAATCAGACATAGTTGGTTCTGCACGCTACATGAGTATGGGTGGAGCTTTCGGAGCACTTGGGGGAGATGCCTCCGCACTTAAAGATAACCCTGCCGGACTTGGAGTTTACAGAAGTGGTGAAATCTCAACAACGCTCAACGCGATGTTTCAGAATTCAAATTCGACTTGGTATAATGATAAAAATTCCGCGAACAGTGGTTTGGGTGTTAAGTTCAACAATGCGAGTTACATCATGTCAATTCCGCTTTATCAAGAAAAATCTTCCGGTTTGCTTCAATCCAATTTTTCATTTGGATTTAACCGGGTGAAAAATTTTAATCGGGTAATGCGTGCAAATGGAGTGACTACATCTTCTTTTACAGACTTTGTTTCCGATTTTACCAATCAAAACAAGAATGGTATTGAAGAGGCTGATTTAAAATACGTAGAAAATACGTATGAACCGTATGATGTTCAATTTATCCCGTGGATGGCAATATTGGCGTATGATGGCCATCTTATGAATCCTGATGGAGCAACAACTCCGCCGAAATGGTCTTCAGCATTCAAAGGACAAGCCAAATCAACAGCGACAATGATTGAAACCGGAGGAATCAGTGAATATTCATTTGGTTGGGGAGGGAATTTTAATAATAACCTGTTTGTCGGAGCTAATTTGAATATCGCTGATCTATATTATAGCTTAGATACTTGGTTAAATGAAGATTTTGGTTCTTCATCAGGTGATTTTACGTTGAAAAACAGGTTTAATCAAACCGGTATGGGAGTTAATTTGAAACTCGGCGCTATCTATTTGCCAACTAATAGTCTGAGACTTGGTCTGGCTTTTCATACCCCGACAGCTTTCGCGATCACTTCAACGGGATACGCAGAAGTTGATTACAACAATGTTGAAGCCGGGAAAAACGGAACTGCTAAAACGCCGGAATCCGGAAGTCGCCAAAATTTCAACATTAACACACCGCTTCAAACCCAATTAAGTGCCGCATATTTATTTGGAAGAAAAGGATTGATCTCGATTGAGTACGATTTTATTCATTATACAGGAAACCGATTCAAAGAACGAGATGGTGATAACAGTAATGTGAATGACCCCTTTGAGCCTGAAAATGTCGGAGTTATAGTGGATGGCAAATTGGTTGGCGGTATGAAGCAAGTCTTAAGTGACGGACATGTGATAAAAGTCGGAGGAGAATATAAACCAACAGAAAATGTTTCGTTACGAGCCGGTTATGCCATGTTTACAGGAGGAACAAACCCGAAATATACAGATGGAAAATTGATGCGACTTAACACTACAAGTACAAATCCGGAATACTTTGAACAGAAAGGTGCAAATTATTTTAGCTTAGGTCTGGGATATAGAGAAGCTACCTGGTTTGTCGATTTAGCCTATGCTTTGAAGATGAATAATGAAAATTACTATCCTTTCCAATGGAACAGAACAGATCTTCAGCCGGCTGACATAAAGACTAATACGAATAATATCGTTCTGACATTAGGATTCAAAATTTAACGCTCATAGCCAATTCATAATTGTTGAAATGAAAATTATGAAACAGCCATTTAAGATAAATCTCAAACCCAAGAGAATGGTTAATGGCGTGTTCCATACGTCCATAATCTAAAAAATATATAACCGTATGAAAAAAGTCAATTCCCAAGGGATTGACTTTTTTTGTGTAATTTACTGAAAAAAACTACCTTTGCAAGCTTTTTATTAAATAATTTGACTTTCGCAATCTTTATCTGATAGACTCAAAAGGTTTGCTAACGAGTGACCTCGTCCGGCGAGCCAAAAAATCAGAGAGAACGGCGTTAAGAATCGTCCTTGTTTGAGCCTGTAGATAGGTTTCAAAAACCGAAACACTTGGGGCGAGTTTGGACGATTTAG
>JAAYIT010000158.1 GCA_012523295.1 Porphyromonadaceae bacterium
AAGTAAACACGCTCAAGGACAAAGAACAGGATATTATCGGACGAGTGTATGAATATTTCCTTGGAAAGTTCGCAATTGCCGAAGGCAAAGGAAAAGGAGAATTTTACACACCCAAAACAATTGTAAAACTAATTGCTGAAATGATTGAACCGTACAAGGGAATTATTTATGACCCTGCTTGTGGTTCGGGCGGTATGTTTGTTCAAAGTATCAAGTTTATTGAAAATCACCACGGAAACAAAAAAGAAGTTTCAATTTACGGACAGGAATCCTCGCCGACTACTTTCAAATTGGCAAAGATGAATCTCGCCATTCGTGGCATTTCGGCAAACCTGGGGGAGAAACACGCTGACACATTTTTAAATGACCAGCACAAGGACTTGAAAGCTGACTTCGTTATGGCAAATCCGCCTTTCAATCAAAAAGACTGGCGAGCTGAAAACGAATTGATTGACGACCCACGCTGGCGGGGTTACGATGTGCCGCCCAAAAGCAACGCCAACTACGGTTGGATTTTGAATATGGTGAGTAAACTTTCTGAAAACGGTGTTGCGGGTTTTATTTTGGCGAATGGTGCATTGAGTGGCAATGGCGAAGAATATAAAATTCGCAGAAAATTGATTGAAAATAATTTAATTGAAGCCATTGTAATTATTCCAAGAAACACCTTTTACACCACCGACATCAGCGTTACTCTTTGGATTATCAACAAAAATAAAAAAGCCCGAACCATAGAAATAAACGGCAGAATTAAAAACTACCGTGACCGTGTAAAAGAAATTCTGTTTATGGATTTAAGGCGCTGGGGACAGGAATTTGAAAAAATGTTTGTTGAACTTTCGGACGAAGACATTTTAAAAGTAGCGGAGAATTACCACAACTGGCAACAAACCGATTGGAAAGACACTTACAAAAACATTTCTGAGTTTTGCTGTTCAGCCAACTTTGAGCAGATAAAAGCAAACGACTATTCTTTGGTGCCGAGCAAATATATAAAATTTGTTGACCGTGACAGCGGAATTGATTTCGATAGCGAGATGAAACGCATTCAAAAGGATTTTAAAGAACTGCTCAAAGATGAAAAAGCATCGCAGGAACAATTGATTAACGCTTTTAGAGTATTGGGTTATGAGCTTTAAAAGAATTGGCAATTACATACACCTAGTTGACAACCGAAATAAAGATTTGACGGTTTCAAATTTATTGGGCATTAACATCACTAAAAATTTTATGCCTTCAGTTGCCAATACTTCTGAAACCGATTTATCTAAATACAAAATTATCCAGAAAGGTCAATTTGCTTACAGTGCAATGCAGGTTGGCAGAGATGAAACAATTCGAATAGCACTATACATAGATGATGAACCTGCGATTATTTCGCCTGCTTATCTGGTGATTGAAGTGAATGACAAAAGCGAATTGCTCCCCGAATATATGATGATGTGGTTTCAACGACCTGAATCAGACAGATACGGCTGGTTTATCAGTGATAGCAGTGTAAGGGCAAGTTTAGATTGGGAACGGCTTTGCGATATTGAAATTCCCATTCCTGATATTGATGAGCAACAAAAATTTGTTGCCCTATACAGTGGTTTAATGAGCAACCAAAAAGTTTATGAAAACAGTTTAACTGATTTGCAATTGATTTGTGATACCTACATTGAAAACCTGATTAAAACCGAAGAGCCGAAAGTACTTGGAGAATATATTGAGCAATCTGATGAACGGAATAATGATTTGCTTATTGACAACCTGATTGGCATTAGTGTGAATAAGGTTTTTATGGAAACCAAATCAAATAAAGAACGACTTGATTTATCAAACTATAAAATAGTACGTCCGAGAGAATTTGGTTATGTTTCCGTTACTTCAAGAAATGGAGAAAAAATTTCAATTGCACTTTTAGACGATGAAGCAGGGCTTGTTTCAAGTACCTATACTGTTTTCAAAGTAAAAGATACAACAGAATTGTTGCCTGAATATTTGTTTTTGTTTTTTAAGAGAAGTGAATTTGACCGATACGCAAGATTCCATTCCTGGGGCAGTGCAAGAGAAACTTTTGATTGGGCTGATATGTGCAATGTTAAACTACCAATTCCCGACATCAAAGTGCAGGAAGCCATTGTAACCATATACCACACATTGGAAACCCGCAAACGCATTAACGAGCAATTGAAAAATACCATTAAACCACTTTGCCCTGTATTAATGCGGGGTGTTGTGGCAAGTTTAAATGTAAAACCATTAAAAGCAAAAATATTATGAATTTTAAAGAGCCATCAACAGATGCGTTTATAAATGATTATGTTGAAAAACTTAGACAAGGAACTGCCACTATTTTACTAGGAGCTGGAATGTCTAAAGCAGCAGGTTTTGTTGACTGGAAAGGGCTCTTAAAGGATTTAGCCATCGAATTGGGATTGAAAATTGAAGAAGAACCTGACTTGATTTCGGTCGCTCAATTTCATAAAAACAAAAACAACAATAGAAATAAAATTGACGAGAAGATAGTTAATGAATTCACTGATTCAGATGTTGAAACTGAAAATCATAGAATAATTGCAAGGCTTCCATTTAACACAATTTGGACGACTAATTATGATAATTTAATTGAAGTTGCTCATTCTAAAATATATAAAAAGGTAGATGTAAAAGGCGAAGTAGATGACCTTTTTATAAACAGGGATAATCGAGCTTGTATTCTATACAAAATGCATGGTGACTAAGACAAACCAAGTAGAGCTGTTTAGTTTAAAGAGGATTATGAAAAATACTACTATACACACGAACCTTTTATTTCAATTCTAAATTCAGAGTTAATTACAAAGTCCTTCTTATTTGTAGGTTTTAGTTTTACTGACCCAAATATCAATTATATTTTTGGAAGGCTTACCCACAGATATTGTGAAAAAAGTAAAGACCATTATTGCATAATGAAAAGAACTTCTCTGGAAGACTGGAGTAATGTTCAAGAAAAATACGAGTATGAAAAAATAAAACAAGACCTTTTTGTAAAGGAGCTTA
>JAAYIT010000411.1 GCA_012523295.1 Porphyromonadaceae bacterium
ACATTAAGTAGACAGGTACGAGCCTTGGAATTAGAGTTGCGAGCCAGCTTATTTCATCGGCATGGTCGAGGGGTGCGTTTAACCGAGCGAGGTAATACCTTTATTGAGTATGCGCGCTCTATCATTCATACGATGGAAACGGCTATTCACTCCGTGCGCGATTCCAGTGCGATGTATGCCGGAAATTTAGTGATTGGTTTGACGCCCAGTATAGGGCGCGTACTAATCCCGAAATTAGCGCCTCGCTTGAAAGAAAAATTTCCTTTGGCTTCTTTGCGTTTAACCGAAGGCTTATCAGGTGCTTTGTATGACAAAGTGCTCCTCGGGCAGGTGGATTTTGCCTTAGTACTTAGTCCAGCGGGCTCACCGAATTTGCAAATTGAGCCTTTGGCAACTGAGCAATTGTATTTAGTTGGGCCTAAGGGGGAAGGAAGCCAGTCAGCAACAGTTACTTTGCGAGAGGTTGTGCAATATCCCCTGATTTTGCCCTATAGCAATCAGTGGACTCGACCAACGTTGGAGACTGAGGCGGCACGCTTAGGTTTGCAGTTGAATATTATCTTGGAGATTGATTCGACTGCGTCAACAATAGAGATTGTAGCCAAAGGCGGTGGATACGCAATTTTGCCGGGTAGTTTGCAGAAATTAAGTAGCTTGCCTGAATTAAGTTGGCAAAAAATTGTAGAGCCTCAGTTAGGGTCCACAATAAGCCTAATTTCTCAAACCAGGCAGGCCCGTAGCATACTGTCTCAAGCTGCGTCTCCGCTAGTAAAAGAGACTTTATTAGAGGTTTTTAACGGAGTCTCAACAAATGATTATAAAGATGGAGTAGATCAAAATGGATGATCGTTTAATTCAAGATATTGCCGCTCGTTTACGTGAGGCCGAACAAACAGGACAGGCCATTGCACCGATTAGAGAGGAGCTGAAAGAGGGCAATGAAGAGCAAGCGTATGCCATACAGATGGTCAATGTAGGGCATGCAGTGCAACAAGGCCGCCGAGTTGTGGGTCGTAAAATCGGTCTCACGTCAAAGGTAGTACAAAAACAGTTGGGTGTCAATCAGCCTGATTTTGGTACCTTATTTGCCGATATGGTGTTTGGTGATGATGAGGAAATTCAGCTGGAACGTACTTTGCAGCCCAAGGTAGAGGCTGAAGTAGCACTAGTCCTAGGTCAAGACTTGCCGCGAGAAGACATCACATTAATTGAATTAATTAATGCCGTGTCTTATGTGTTACCGGCAATTGAAATCGTCGGCAGTCGAATCGCCAATTGGGATATTCGTTTTGTCGATACGGTAGCTGATAACGCTTCCAGTGGTTTAGTCGTTGTTGGCGGTGCTCCGATACCTTTGCAGGGTCTGGATTTGAAGTTAGTTCAAATGAGTATGACTAAAAATGGTGAGGTGGTTTCTGAAGGTAACGGTGCCGCCTGTTTAGGACATCCGCTCAATGCGGCCTTATGGTTGGCGCGGAAATTGGCTCAATTGGGTCAACCGTTACGAGCGGGCGATCTCGTTTTGACGGGAGCCTTAGGTCCCATGGTCCCGGTCAATCCCGGTGATTCGTTTGAGGCAACGATTAGTGGTGTGGGTCGAGTACGCACTCGTTTTGCAGCTGCTTAATTTTTTGTCATTAATAAGCTAGGGTGAGCTTTTCACTCATTACTGATTTTTTGAAGGTGGACGCTATGACGCGCAAACTTAAAGCTGCCATTATTGGTAGCGGTAATATTGGCACAGATTTGATGATTAAAATCTTGCGCAATGGTAAAAAAATAGAAATGGGGGCGATGGTCGGTATCGATCCGAATTCCGATGGTCTAGCCCGTGCCGCAAGAATGGGTGTCGCAACGACGCATGAAGGGGTAGAGGGGTTGACACGATTAGCGAATTTCTCCGAGATTGATTTTGTCTTTGATGCGACAAGTGCAGGGGCTCATGTGAAAAATGATGAGTTTTTACGCAGCATTAATCCTAATATTCGCATAATCGATTTAACACCCGCTGCGATTGGTCCTTACTGTGTGCCTGCGGTCAATGGTGAAGAACATTTAGATGCTTTGAATTTAAATATGGTGACCTGCGG
>JAAYIT010000159.1 GCA_012523295.1 Porphyromonadaceae bacterium
ATGTTGCCTCAAGACAGCCAGACCATAGATATATTGAGCGTTAATGTGCGAGATAATTCCGACAATAAAACGGTTGTTTTTTGCAGTTGCAAAACAAAAATCTGACATAAAATAATTCAGATGCAATTTTTATCATTAAATTTTGTTGCCCAAAAATAGCCAAAAAAAGTTCATACCAATTTATATAACAGATATTTTTAAATTCTAATCAAAATTTACCTCGGAATCTTGAAATACCATACATTTACTAACATATTGCCGGGCAATTTATGCATTAGCACAAAGCGGGCGGGGATACAGATTAATTTTCAATCAGTGTAATTAATATAAATTGAAAAAATGTGGGGAAAATGCGGGAAAAAATAAACTGGCTAATATTTAGGTGAGATTAAAAGAAGGTCGTTCAGTTGACATGACAGCTAAAACCCGAAAGTTTATTCATCCGGAAAATTGGAATCCAAATTCACAGACTGTTAGGCCAAAGGCAAATATTACCGATAAAGATGATTTCAATTTGGAATTAAAAACTATTCTCAGGCATATTGAGGATGAATTTTTACTTGTACCGGATAAAAGCAATCCCGGAAAAGATTGTAATTTAGCCACCAATACAGTCGGAAAGCAAATAGCAGTTCTTAAAGGATTCATGAGTGCAGCGTTTGATAGGGGATTGACAACGAATTCAGATTTCAGAAAAAGAAATTTTAAAATAGTTACAGAAGAATCAGAGGCAATTTACTTGAATGAGGAGGAACTTGATAAGTTATGGAAAAAGATTTTTCTAATAAAGAACACCTGGAAAGGGTTAGAGATTATTTTTTAATTGGATGCAGGACCGGATGTCGTTTTGAAAATTGGGACTTAATTAATTCTCAGCTAAATACGTAAACTTTCCTGTAGCATCAAAAACAACAGTTGAAGAAACACGCAGACAGTTAATATCCTACCTGTTTTCGGAAGAAACCTGGAAGAAAATATCGAAATAAGAATAAAAATTGTTAATAAAATTCGCTTTTAAGTGAATAAATTTGGAAAATTAGCATAAATGTGAATATATTTGTACGCATACAACGATTAGAAGAATTTCAATTTGACATTGTAAAATACTTTACCGTTCATTTAGAAGAAGATCTTTCGAATCTGTTGGTTTGGATTGAAGAAATCGGAGAAAACATTGGAGCAAAAAAACACTTATTCAGAAATGAATCGATTACAGCGGATCTACAAGCCTTGCCCCCTCCTGCAAAACAAATGGAGGTGTATGAAATTCCTGTTGAAAATTTACGATTGTATTGTTTAGTGCTGAACGAGCACATAGTTTTTTTATTTAATGGCGGAATAAAAACGACTAATAATGCAAAAGACTGCCCAAATGTTGGGCCGCACATAAAACGCGCCAATCAAATTGCCGGCAAAATTGATGAACAACTAAAACAAAACGAAATTACCTGGAACTTTGACCATACAGATATAAAATTTGATGAAAACCTTGAGTTCGAATTATGAATAAAGATAAAAACAAAGTTGTAGAGCGATTGCGGTCGAAAATACAACCCGAAAACCGGATTTTTGTTCGGAAAAACCTTGCTATCTCAGCACAGGTTGAGATCTTGCTCAAAGAAAAAGGCTGGTCGCAAAAAGAGCTGGCCAAGCAACTGAGAAAAACCGAAAGCGAAGTTAGCAGAATGCTTTCGGGATTGCACAACTTAACATTAAAAAGCCTGGCGAAACTGGAAGCGGTTTTAGGCAACGAAATTGTTGTAACCCCCCTGGAAGCATGTAAAAAATACAAAAGTACAGAGTATGTCACCTTAAAAGTTTACGTTCCTGTGAAAATTCATGAAGATGAAAGTGTTTTGGTTGACTACGTTGAAGAAAGTAACATTGAATATCAGAAAACCTATACGAAACAGACAGTATGAGTACCATTCATCCTGAAATGATTTCTATCTTATCTGTAAAAGTTTTCAAATCAAATTTTGAAACCGCTGATGAGTACCTCAACAAACCGGAAAAACCTTCCGGAATTGAAATAAAGCTGGGACAAAACACAGCATATAATTTAGACGAAAAAAACATCAGAATTCGTTTACTCGTCAATTTACAAGCAACGAAGAACAAAACCGAAAAACTTGGACTTACGGCAGATTTTGGCTTTGAATTCCATATACATGTGAACAACCTTGTGCAGTTTATTATCGAAAAAAATGAAACCAAGCTAATCGACCGGAAATTAGGTGGCGTAATTAGTGGTATTGTCTATTCCACAGCCAGGGGAATAATTATGGAGCGCACGAGTACAACTTTTTTTAACACTGTTGTATTGCCGGTAATAGACCCGAATTTATTACTTGAAAACAAATAAATTCGTAAAAACAGTTTCTGCGGGGAAAATGTGCAAAAAGCAAAGAGCAACTATTTGTATTTCAAATAATTACTCTTTAACTCAGTGCCCAGAACAAGAATCGAACTTGCACGGCCTGTTACAGCCACCAGGCCCTCAACCTGGCGTGTCTACCAATTCCACCACCTGGGCGTTATATTAAAATCACTATTTCAATAACTACACAACCTTTGTAACTTATATTTATCCGGATACAA
>JAAYIT010000015.1 GCA_012523295.1 Porphyromonadaceae bacterium
CTCGGAAGAGTTGAAGAATGTATTATAACCAATTCCAATCCCTTGAATGGCATATGGATATACACTACCGAAGTAACTGTCGGGAGCAAACTTGAAACCATACTTCAGGTGTCCAGTAAGTGTAGAGTTTATCTTCCGCTGAGCATTGTTTTCACCTTTAAAGAACTCATGAGAAGGGAATACGTAGCCTGGTTTTAAATCAATACCCGTCATGTGTATGATTTTGTTTGAAGTAGTATCTCGATCACTGGCTAAAATGTCTATGGAGATGAACATCAACAATAGAGTGGATACAATCACTCTTTGTGTAATCTTATCTATCTTAGTTTTCATCCACCACTTGTTTTAAGATTAAATAATCTATAGGCTCCTCACTGTATAACTTTCCTGTGAAAATGAGTTCTTTACCTGTTTTGGGATTTGATAAATATATCTTATAAGGCACGGAATACCATATCAATTTGTTATAAACGATTACTTTTCTTCTCGAGAACCCATCAATCGTTACATCAACGGCTAACTCTTTGTCTAAGTTAGTTGATAAATGTTGGTCTCTTATACCAAATGCAACTTTGGTATCATGAAGCACGGGCTTTGCATCTACTACATCCGGGATAGTTATTTCTGGCAGTGGAGTACCGAGCAACCTGCTGTATACTTCTTCCTCCCACAGTGTAGTTGAGTCATGAAAATTAATTTCACGTGCTGACTTTTTAAAAGGAAAAAAAGTAATAGTTAGAGGCAAAGAAGATTGTTGGTTATTAACAGTCAGATACTCCATCTCCTTTAAACTACCTTCATGAGTTTCAAATTTATCCCAGTCATACACTACGCTGTCGATTCGGTATTTTTGTGTGGGAGACAGCAGCAGTTTAATATTTTCCTCTTTAAACTCATTTCCTACTGTTATCAGCATTTCCTCATCCCGATTCAGAAGATTTTCATTAAGTATAACCTTTAGAGTGTTGTCGCTTTTTTTCTCTACCTGAACATCTATATAGTCGCTTGTGTAATGAACAGTACCCAATTCTTTTTTCTCGAAAGGAAGATTAGTGGGTTTGCCATCAATAGTATAAGCATTGGTAGTATATGAATCAATCGTCTGACAAGCAATATAAATCAGCCCCCAGTTATCTGACTTAAAATTAATTTCCTTACTGTTATCAATTTCTGAGAGCGTAATTTCATTATATCCTCCGGGTAGATAATCATCTACGAAAATATCTCCATTACATCCGGCAAGGAACATCAGTATACTAAGACACAGTGCTTTGTGTATTTTTATTGTCATAATAATGAGTAGAATATTTTTAGATTTTGCAAAGGTAATTAATTAATCTTTTTTCCCCGCTGGCGCGGTTTTGTAAACCGTGCCTTGCTTTACAAAAGCAAAAATTATTTTTTCGAACTTTAAAAATAGTTCAGCAATATTTGGAAGAATCTTCTTGCATCTTCATAGTTGTTGAGGGAAGAATAAAGTGGTATTCCAGTCTGTTGACTGGGGCACCGATTGCAAATCGGCGCCAGTAAGGGGGTTTAATTCCTTCTTCTCCTGAAAGTCATAGCATATTTAGGGTAAACCTAATTTCGAAGCACAAATGTAAATTTAAATAGGATTTTAAAATCGAAGTGTTTATCTGCCATTTCTTTGAACCACTTGTTGCCTGCTGTGATTGCTAAAGTGCTGTCCAGTCTTCGATTACAATTCCGTTTAATCGGTCAAAGTCACTTACGTTGCGAGTTACCATAATCAGATTGTTGTGAATGGCTGTTGCTCCGATAAGCAAATCAAAATCGTCTAAAATTCTACCCTTCGTTTTTAGTCGTACTTTTTCTTTTGCATAGACATCAAGTGCGGGAAAAATGGGAATGATATCAAATTTAGCTATAAATTCTACAATACTTTTTCTGTTTTTTTCCTTTTGAACGCTATTTTCAGCACCAAATTTTAGTTCTGCAATCGTTATTTCAGACAAAAGGCAATTTTCTTTCCCTATTTCAGCGATTTTTTCGTGTAAATCAAACTGTCCTTTGAGGAAGTAAATACAAATATTCGTGTCAAGAAGGTATTTCTTCACAATTCCTCTCTTTTACGATTAAAGTTTCTTGCTTTTCTCAACTCGTCAACGAGTTCGTCAGCCGATTCTTCCGAAACCCACGAACCATAAAGAGAACTAAGTGAAACTTCTTTTTTAGCTTTTGATGTGGTTTTTAATGACTCTGAAAGCCTAGCGATAAGTTCTAACTTAATATTAGGACTTAGGTTTTTCAGTAACATATAGTAACTGTTAACCAAATTTATATTTGTATCTCCTGTTTTCATCTTTAAAGAATCTTTACTTCTTACAAAGATAGGGAAAATATCAGATATTCTTGACTCCCCCGCTGGCGCGGTTTTGTAAACCATGCTTTGCTTTGCAAAAGCAAAAATTATTTTTCCGAACTTTAAAAATAGTTCAGCAATATTTGGAAGAATCTTTTTGCATCTTCATAGTTTTTGGGGGAA
>JAAYIT010000160.1 GCA_012523295.1 Porphyromonadaceae bacterium
GCTCATAATTGATTGGCAGCAACTCCTGCCTGCCAATAGCAAAGCAAACGGTCTATAAATCTCAATGAAATTTATAGACCGCTATTTTTTGTGCTTTGAAAGACGGCGGATTTGGGATGCTTACGTTTTAGCTCCTTGTATATAAATGAAAATAGCCGAGAAAATTATTCTCGGCTGTTTTCATTTCGATGGCTTGGGATAGCCATTGTCTCGAAAAAACTACTCTACTTCCAAGTGAGATTCGGTTTCGATATCTAATACATTTCTTCGAGCATCCATCATTTTTTCATACTCATCACGTGAGCCTACAATGATTTTATCGTATTCGCGAAGTCCCGTTCCGGCAGGAATCAAGTGTCCGCAAATCACGTTTTCTTTCAGTCCCTCCAATCTATCCACTTTTCCGTTGATAGCGGCGTCGTTCAGCACTTTTGTAGTTTCCTGGAATGAAGCTGCCGACATAAAGCTCGAAGTTTGAAGCGCTGCACGCGTAATTCCTTGTAGAATCTGATTGGAAGTGGCAGGCACCGCATCGCGTGTCTGAACAAGTTTCAAGTCACGGCGTTTGAGCATGCTGTTTTCATCCCTCAATTTACGAGCAGTAATGATTTGTCCCGGTTTCAACGTTTCCGAATCGCCCGGATCGAGAATCACTTTTTTGCCCCAGATACGATCATTTTCCTCCATAAACTCGTTTTTGTCCACGGTTTGTTTTTCAAGGAAACGGGTATCACCCTGATCGAGAATTTCTACTTTACGCATCATCTGACGCACAATCACCTCAAAGTGCTTATCGTTAATTTTCACACCTTGCAAGCGATAAACATCCTGTACTTCACTCACAATGTAATCTTGTACGGCGGTAGGACCTTTGATAGCCAGTATGTCGGCAGGTGTCACAGCGCCATCTGAAAGTGGTGTTCCGGCACGTACGTAGTCGTTTTCCTGTACAAGAATTTGTTTTGAAAGCGGAATCAGGTATTTTTTCACTTCGCCTTGTTTGGAAGTTACGCTCACTTCACGATTACCGCGTTTGATTTTACCAAAGTTCACTTCACCGTCAATTTCAGTTACAACAGCCGGGTTGGAAGGATTTCTCGCCTCAAACAACTCAGTAACACGTGGAAGTCCACCGGTGATATCACCCGCTTTACCAACTGCACGTGGAATTTTCACAAGCATTTGACCTGCTTTGATTGTATTTCCATCATCAAGCACAAGGTGAGCGCCGACCGGTAAGTTGTAAGTACGAAGTATATTTCCGTCTTTATCCAAGATATTTGCTGTCGGAATTTTGGTTTTATCTTTTGTTTCAATGATAATTTTTTCATGCAACCCGGTTGTATCATCAATTTCCATATTATAGGTTACATTTTCCACTACATCTTCAAATTCGATTTTACCTTCATTTTCTGCAATAATAACCGCATTAAATGGATCCCAGGTACAGATCAATTGACCTTTCTTGCAAACATCACCTTGCTTTGCAAAGAGTTTAGAACCATAAGGCACGTTTTGAGTAGTCAGTACAATTCCTGTGTTAGGTTCAATAACACGCATTTCAGTCAAGCGGCTTACTACAACTTGATATTCTTTGCCACTTTCATCTACCGCATTAACCGTACGCAGCTCATCAAATTCAAGACGACCATCGTATTTCAAAGTAATGTTAGATTCTGAAGCAATATTCGAAGCAATACCCCCGACGTGGAAAGTACGAAGAGTAAGCTGTGTACCCGGCTCACCGATAGATTGCGCTGCAATTACTCCGACAGCTTCTCCAATATGAGTCATTCTGCCGGTAGCAAGATTTCGTCCGTAGCATTTCGCGCAAACACCTTTTTTGGACTCGCACGTCAATACTGAACGTATTTCAACTCGCTCAATGGGTGATTTTTCAATAATTTTCGCTGTTACCTCTGTAATTTCATCTCCCGCTGCAACGATAATATCACCGGTAAGCGGATGATAAATATCGTGAACAGAAACACGGCCTAAAATTCTTTCATACAGAGAAGAAATAACATCCTCGTTATTTTTAATTTCCGTTGCGGTTAATCCACGTAATGTTCCACAATCGTCTTCGGTCACAATCACATCTTGTGATACGTCCACCAGACGACGTGTCAAGTAACCCGCATCGGCTGTCTTCAATGCCGTATCCGCCAAACCTTTACGAGCACCGTGAGTTGAAATAAAGTACTCCAACACAGACAACCCTTCTTTAAAGTTTGACAAAATCGGGTTTTCAATAATCTGTCCGCCATCAGCTCCTGATTTTTGTGGTTTGGCCATCAATCCACGCATTCCCGCAAGCTGACGAATCTGCTCTTTCGAACCACGAGCACCTGAATCAAGCATCATGTACATCGAGTTAAAGCCTTGACGATCTTCAGCAAGATGTTTGATAAGTATATTAGAGAGTCGTGTGTTTACGTGAGTCCAAGTATCAATAATTTGATTGTAACGCTCACGAGGAGTAATGAATCCCATGTTATAATTATTCATGATTTCTTCTACCTCTTCGTTTCCTTCTTGTACAAAAGTAACTTTCTCCTGAGGTATAATAATATCATTCAAATTAAACGAAAGACCACCACGGAATGCCATTTGGTAACCCATATCTTTGATATCATCAAGGAATTGAGCTGTACGAGCCACACCGCAAACATCAATAATTCGTCCGATAATGTCACGAAGCGATTTTTTTGAAAGCAGTTCATTAATAAAGCCCATCTCATCAGGTACATGTTTATTAAATAGGATACGCCCAACGGTTGTTTCAATCAATTGAGTTACAAGCTCTCCTTCTTCATTCAGGTCTTCTGCGCGTACTTTAATTATAGCATGAAGATCAACTTGCCCTTCGTTGTAAGCAATTTCTGCCTCTTCCGGCGAATAGAAAACCAACCCTTCGCCTTTTGAACCTGCGCGTGGTTTGGTAATATAATACAATCCGAGAACCATGTCTTGCGAAGGAACTGTAATTGGAGCGCCATTCGCAGGATTCAGGATATTATGAGAAGCCAGCATCAATAATTGAGCTTCAAGAATAGCCTCATTTCCAAGCGGCAAATGCACCGCCATTTGGTCCCCGTCAAAGTCAGCGTTAAACGCGGTACATGCGAGCGGGTGAAGCTGAATGGCTTTTCCTTCAATCATTTTTGGCTGGAATGCTTGAATACCAAGTCTGTGAAGAGTCGGAGCACGGTTCAATAATACCGGATGACCTTTCATCACATATTCTAAAATATCCCATATCACCGGATCTTTACGGTCGATGATTTTCTTAGCTGATTTTACCGTCTTTACAATTCCTCTTTCGATTAATTTACGTATTACGAATGGTTTGTAAAGCTCGGCTGCCATGTCTTTCGGAAGTCCGCATTCGTGCATTTTCAATTCCGGACCAACGACAATTACTGAACGAGCTGAATAATCGACACGTTTACCAAGTAAGTTTTGACGGAATCGGCCTTGCTTTCCTTTCAAACTGTCTGATAGCGATTTCAAAGGACGGTTTGCGTCCGTTTTCACTGCACTTGATTTACGCGAGTTGTCAAATAGAGAATCAACGGCTTCTTGAAGCATACGTTTTTCGTTACGTAAAATTACTTCAGGAGCTTTAATTTCGATTAGTCGTTTTAAACGATTATTACGAATTATCACCCGGCGATATAAATCATTCAAGTCTGAAGTAGCAAATCGTCCTCCATCAAGTGGAACCAACGGGCGTAATTCAGGCGGAATTACAGGAACCACTTTGATTACCATCCATTCCGGTTTGTTTCTATTTCTCGAAGCACGGAAAGATTCAACTATCTGAAGTCTTTTCAGTGCATCAGCTCTACGTTGCTGAGAAGTATCGGTGCTTGCCTTATTACGTAAGTCATATGACAATTCATCCAAATCCAAGCGACTAAGCAAATCATATATGGCTTCACCTCCCATTTTCGCGATGAATTTGTTTGGGTCGGTATCTTCAAGCATCTGATTTTCACGAGGCAGAGAATCCAACAAATTCAAATACTCCTCTTCAGACAACAATTCGCCATAAGTAATATCTTCTCCGTTTTCAAGAATTCCGGATTGGATAATTACATATTTTTCATAATAAACAATTGAATCTAATTTTTTAGAAGGCATCCCGAGCAGGTAACCAATTTTATTTGGTAGTGAGCGGAAATACCAGATATGTGCCACAGGTACAACCAATTGGATATGCCCCATGCGTTCACGACGAACTTTCTTTTCTGTAACTTCTACACCGCATCGATCGCAGACAATCCCACGATAGCGGATACGTTTGTATTTTCCGCAATGACATTCGAAATCCTTCGTAGGACCGAAAATCCGCTCACAGAAAAGACCATCACGCTCCGGTTTGTAAGTACGGTAGTTGATAGTTTCAGGTTTTAGCACCTCACCGCTCGAAAGTTTTAATATTTCTTCAGGTGAAGCTAAACCAATTGAGATTTTGCTAAAACTACTTTTTGATTTATTATCTAATTTAAAAGCCATGCTATTATTGACTATTTTTTATTTACTATTTTCTTTTTTATACTTTCGAAAATGCCTTTGGCAGTAATGAACTTGGCACAAAACCATTTTTATTTGTTATAAAAAATGTTTCGTGCTCCAGGAGTTATTCCAAATTCACGCTCAATGCCAATCCTCTCAGCTCATGCAACAACACATTAAGAGATTCGGGAATTCCCGCGGTCGGCATTGGATCACCTTTTACAATCGCTTCGTAAGTACGAGCGCGTCCTACTACGTCATCCGACTTCACAGTCAGGATTTCCTGTAATATGTGCGATGCTCCAAACGCTTCGAGCGCCCAAACCTCCATCTCTCCAAAACGCTGACCACCAAACTGTGCTTTACCACCGAGCGGTTGTTGTGTGATAAGTGAGTATGGCCCGATAGAACGCGCGTGCATTTTATCATCTACCATGTGCCCCAGTTTCAGCATGTAGATTACACCTACAGTGGCGGTTTGGTCAAAACGTTCACCCGTTCCGCCATCATATAGATAAGTTTTCCCACTACGCGGTACACCTGCTTTGTCACACCAATAATTCAAATCATCCATTTCGGCGCCATCAAAAATCGGTGTGTCGAATTTCACGCCAAGCTCGCTTCCCGCCCAACCTAAAACAGTTTCGAAAATCTGTCCAAGGTTCATACGTGAAGGCACACCAAGCGGATTCAACACGATATCTACCGATGTTCCGTCTTCAAGGAAAGGCATGTCTTCCTGACGAACGATACGAGAAACGATACCTTTGTTTCCGTGACGCCCCGCCATCTTGTCTCCTACCCGGATTTGACGTTTTTTCGCGATATACACTTTCGCCAATTGCACGATTCCGGTTGGAAGTTCATCTCCAATCGTAATATTGAATTTTTGACGTTTGATTTGTGCATCCAATTCTTTGTGCTTGTGCAAGTAATTCAGAATCAGCTGACGAATCAGTTCGTTTTTATGGCTATCAGTTGTCCATTTTGTCAACTGAATTGTAGTATAATCAATATCTCTAAGTCTTTCTACAGTAAATTTACTGTTTCTTGAAATAATGTCTGTTCCGAAAAAGTCTTTTACTCCTGCAGAAGGCTTATCATCTATGATTTTAAGTAATTTCTCGATCAAAGATTCTTTTAACTCAGCAGCTTGAACTTCAAATTCTTCATCCAATTTTGGTAAAATAGCCTTATCCGCTAATTTGGATTTTCTGTTTTTCTGAGCTTTCGAGAAAAGTCTTTTGTTAATAACAACACCTGATAATGAAGGAGTTGCTTTCAATGAAGCATCTTTCACATCGCCGGCTTTATCACCAAAGATAGCGCGAAGCAGTTTTTCTTCCGGCTAGGGGTCTGATTCTCCTTTCGGAGTAATCTTACCAATAATAATATCACCCGGCTCTACTCGAGCTCCGATACGGATTATACCGTTTTCATCCAAGTTTCGGGTAGCATCTTCACTCACGTTAGGAATATCGGAAGTAAATTCTTCGATACCGCGTTTGGTCTCACGAACTTCAAGCAGTTGCTCCACCACATGGACTGAAGTAAACACATCTTCACGAACCACACGCTCGCTGATAACGATAGCATCCTCAAAGTTATACCCTTTCCAAGGCATAAATGCCACTTTCAGGTTCTTACCTAAAGCCAGTTCACCTCTTTCAGTAGCATATCCTTCAGTCAAAATCTGACCTTTAACAATTTTATCACCTTTCTCTACTATCGGACGAAGGTCAATCGTTGTGTTTTGATTCGTTTTCATGAATTTCGGCAAATTGTACGTTTTCACAGCCGTATCAAAACTTACAAACTCTTCTTCTTCATTCCGTTCGTATTTTACACGGATAGTAGTAGCATCGACAAATTCGATTACACCGTCAGCTTCAGCTACGATTTGAGTTCTCGAATCTCGAATCAACTGCCCTTCAATTCCTGTTCCTACAATCGGTGCTTCACAACGAAGCAACGGAACTGCTTGACGCATCATGTTTGATCCCATCAGTGCACGGTTGGCATCATCATGCTCAAGGAAAGGAATCAGTGCGGCGGCAATTGAAGCAATTTGCGAAGGAGCAACGTCCATCAAATGTACTTCTTCTGGACCTACAACCGGGAAATCGGCTCCAAATCGGGTTTTAACTGTAGAAAGTTCAAAAGAACCATCCTCTTTAAGCGGCGCGTTACCTTGCGCTACCACCAAATCTTCTTCATCCTCAGCGGTAAAATACTGTATTCCGTTCTCAGAAAGATCCACTTTCGAATCTTTTACTTTTCTGTAAGGTGTAGAAATAAATCCTAAATCGGTTATTTTCGCGTAAATACAGAGTGAGGAAATCAACCCGATATTCGGTCCTTCCGGAGTTTCAATGGGACAAAGTCTTCCGTAGTGGGTATAGTGTACGTCACGAACCTCAAATCCAGCACGCTCACGTGACAATCCGCCGGGCCCAAGTGCAGACAAACGACGTTTGTGCGTAATCTCAGCTAATGGATTTTGTTGGTCCATAAATTGAGAAAGGGCGTTCGTCCCAAAGAATGAATTGATAACTGAAGATATACTCTTCGCGTTAATCAAGTCAACCGGCGTAAACACCTCATTGTCACGCACATTCATACGTTCACGAATGGTACGTGCCATACGCGCGAGTCCTACTCCGAATTGATTGTAAAGTTGTTCGCCGACTGTACGTACACGTCGATTACTCAAGTGGTCGATATCGTCCACTTCAGCTTTTGAGTTAATAAGTTCTACAAGATATTTGATGATCTCAATAATATCTTCTTTAGTAAGAACTTTAATTTCATCATCAATCGTTAAGTTCAATTTTCGGTTGATTCTGTAACGACCCACATCTCCCAAATCATATCTTTTTTCAGAGAAAAACAGATTGTTTATTACCTCACGAGCACTTGAATCATCGGCTGGTTCGGCATTTCTCAACTGACGATAAATGTATAGTACAGCTTCTTTTTCCGAGTTGCTCGGGTCTTTCTGAAGTGTATTGAAAATGATGGCGTAGTCAGACTGATTAGCATCTTCCTTATGAATTAAAACTGTCTGAGCTCCGGCTTCGATTATCTCATCAATATGTTCTGTTTCAAGCACTGTTTCACGATCAATGATAATCTCGTTACGTTCTAACGAAACCACCTCGCCTGTATCTTCATCAACGAAGTCTTCCACCCAGGTTTTCAATACACGAGCAGCAAGTTTTCGTCCGAGTGCTTTTTTCAGGTTTGTTTTATTAACCTTAATTTCTTCAGCAAGGTTGAAAATTTCTAAAATATCTTTGTCGCTTTCAAAACCAATAGCCCGTAACAAGGTCGTCACGGGTAATTTCTTTTTACGGTCAATGTATGCGTACATCACATTATTGATATCCGTAGCAAATTCTATCCAAGAACCGCGGAAAGGAATAATTCTGGCTGAATAAAGTTTTGTTCCGTTCGCGTGCATGCTTTGGCCGAAGAACACACCCGGTGAGCGGTGCAATTGAGAGACGATTACACGTTCAGCGCCGTTGATAACGATTGTTCCTTTCGGTGTCATGTAAGGGATAGGACCAAGATACACATCTTGAATTACTGTATCAAAATCTTCATGATCGGGGTCAGTACAGTACAATTTCAGTTTTGCTTTCAGGGGTACACTGTAAGTCAATCCGCGTTCAAAACATTCTTCTATGGAATATCTTGGAGGGTCAATGAAATAGTCGAGAAATTCAAGTACGAAATTGTTTCTTGTATCGGCGATAGGGAAGTTTTCGGTAAAAACTTTGTATAAGCCCTCAGTTTTTCTTTTTTCTGGAGCCGTATCCATTTGAAAAAAGTCGTGGAAAGATTTTAATTGAACCTCCAGGAAATCAGGATATTGCATTTGATTTCGAATGGAGGCAAAATTTACTCTTTGATTATTTGTATTTGATGACATTGTCAAAGATAATTAGGTTTTAGTGCAAAGAACTCAATTAATATAGTATAGACAGAAAAAGGTTTAGAATCCCACGGAGAGTGGGAAACTAAACCAAACACCTGATAATCAGGCAATTTTATTTAAGTTCAACTTCAGCTCCGCCTTCAGTTAAAGATTTAAGAAGTGCGTCTGCTTCGTCTTTAGTTACACCTTCTTTAATTGCAGAAGGAGCAGCATCAACTAGATCTTTAGCCGCTTTCAAGCCAAGACCGGTTAATTCTTTCACTAATTTAACGATTGCCAATTTGCTAGGACCGGCTGCTTTTAATATAACGTCAAAAGATGTTTTTTCTTCAGCTGCGGCATCTCCGCCACCTGCTGCCGGACCTGCTGCTACAGCTACTGCCGCTGCTGCCGGTTCGATACCATATTCATCTTTCAAAATTTGTTTTAGTTCGTTAACTTCTTTTACTGTTAACTCTACTAATTCTTTTGCTATAGCTTTAACGTCTGCCATAATAGTTTTTATTTTTTATTTATTTGTTTTTTTGTTAATTATTTATTCTCTCTCCGACAATGTATCAAGTACACCGTGGATCGTATTAGCACCCGATTGGAGTGCAGACATGACGTCATTAACCGGAGAAAGTAACATTCCGATAACTTCGCCAAGCAGTTCATTCTTACTCTTGATACTGATTAATTCTTCTAATGTATTTGCTCCGATATAGAAACTTTCTTCTACATAAGCTGCTTTCAATACCGGTTTTTTCTTTTTGTTCTTCTTGCTATAGTCTTTTATTACTTTAGCCGGAAGGTTTCCGGTGGCGGAAAGCATCAAAGAAGTTTCTCCTTTCAGAGAGTCATATAATTGACTGTAATCAACATCTGAGTTTTCAAGGGCTTTTTTGAGCAAGGTATTTTTAACTACAAGCAATTTTATTTCTTTGTTGTAGCACAATCTTCTAAATTCACTGGTTTCAGCAGCATCCAATCCGCCTATGTCAGTCAAATAGAAGTGTGGATACGCTCCAATTGTAGCCTCCAATTCTTTGATAAGTGTGCTTTTATCTTCCTTTTTCATATATTCTCCTTTTTAAGCATCTATTGATTTTGGATCTACTTTAATTCCCGCACTCATGGTGCTCGAAAGATAAATGCTCTTCACATAAGTACCTTTAGCGCTTGCAGGTTTTAGCTTAATGATGGTAGTAAGAAATTCTCTCGCATTTTCGATAATTTTATCCGTAGTGAAAGAAACTTTACCAGCAGAAGAGTGAACAATTCCGGTTTTATCAACTTTGAAGTCGATCTTTCCTTGTTTTACTTCCTTTACAGCTGCTGCAACATCTTGAGTAACGGTGCCGCTTTTTGGGTTCGGCATAAGTCCGCGAGGACCTAAAATACGCCCTAAAGCTCCGATTTTACCCATGATGGCCGGTTGAGTGATGATCACATCAATATCAGTCCAGCCGCCTTTGATTTTTTCTATATATTCATCTAACCCTACATAGTCCGCACCTGCTTCTTCGGCAGCTGCATTCTGATCGGGAGTACATAACACTAGAACCCTGATTTGTTTTCCTGTCCCGTGTGGCAATGTTACCACGCCACGGACCATTTGGTCGGCTTTACGGGGGTCAACTCCCAGACGCACATCAACATCGACGGAAGCATCAAACTTAGTTTTGGTAATTTCTTTTACCAATGCTGCTGCTTCCTGCAAAGAATAGGTTTTTCCTGCTTCAATTTTTTCTTGCGCCAACTTTTGGTTTTTTGTAAGTTTACTCATTCTAATTGAAGTTTTAATTAATTATTACTCGGAAATTCGCCTTTAATGGCTATACCCATACTTCGTGCTGTTCCGGCAACCATTTTCATGGCAGACTCAACCTCAAAACAGTTTAAGTCAACCATTTTATCGGCAGCGATCGTTCTCACTTGATCCCAAGTGACTGTAGCCACCCTCTTACGGTTAGGCTCTGCCGATCCACCTTTTACTTTGGCGGCTTCTACAAGTTGAACTGCCACGGGTGGAGTTTTTACGATAAAGTCAAATGACTTGTCGGAATAGTAAGTGATGACAACAGGAAGTACTTTTCCCGCTTTGTCCTGGGTTCTGGCATTAAATTGTTTGCAAAACTCCATTATGTTGATACCTTTTGCACCTAAAGCAGGTCCAACCGGTGGAGATGGGTTTGCCGCACCTCCTCTTATCTGCAATTTAATAAGTCCAGCAATCTCTTTTGCCATAATTTTTGTAATTTATTTTGAAGTTAATTTCGAGCTTCGGAATACATACACGTAACAATTATTATCCCGACTACTCTTTTTCTACTTGTGTAAAGCTCAATTCGACCGGATTTTTCCGACCGAAAATCATAACCATGACTTTCAGTTTTCTCTTCTCATTGTTTACTTCTTCTATCGTACCATTGAATCCGCTAAACGGACCACTAATGACCTTAACGTTCTCATTCACATAGAATGGAGTAAGTAATTCTTCTCCGGATTCTTGAAGCTCGTCAACTACCCCCAGTATTTGATTTACCTCGGATTGACGCATAGGAGTTGGGACTGACTTGAAAGTATTTAACTCTTTACCGTCAATTCCAATTTCTCTTTCTTTATGTTCAAGGAAGCCGATTACGTTAGGTGTGTTACGTAAACGATGTTGAATTTCTCCTGAAAGGTTTGCCTCTATTAAAACATATCCGGGCAAATAACTACGTTCTTTTGTAATTTTTTTACCCGCACGTACTGAATATACTTTTTCTGTCGGGATAAGTACTTGAGCTACATAATCGCCAAGGTCGGAATTTTTGATTTCTGCATCAATATATTCTTTTACCTTGTTTTCTTTTCCACTAATAGCACGCATGACGTACCATTTGAAATTGCTTTTTGACTCACTCACTTTTTACCTCCAAAAAAAATTAATAAAACAATCCGTACACAAATGTCATAATATTCTCAAACGAGAAGTCCATCAACCAAACAACCAGCGCTATTATAATGGAAGCAATTAATACAACCACTGAGCTGTTAGCAAGTTCTGTCCTTGTAGGCCAGGTAACTTTATGGACTAATTCGGTATATGACTCTTTAAAGCCATTACTAACTTTCGTTAAAAAATTATTTTTCATACACAAATAGAATTTGCACGGGTCGAGAGGCTCGAACTCCCGACACCTGGTTTTGGAGACCAGTGCTCTACCAACTGAGCTAGACCCGTATAAGAGCTCCTCTAAATCTCCCCTGAAAGGGAGACTTAAAAGAGCTTGTTTATTAGTTATTGTGAATACCTTTGTTCCCCTTTAAGGGGTTAGGGGCTTACAACAATGCTGTAATCTGACCTGAACCTACAGTACGTCCACCTTCGCGGATAGCGAAACGAAGACCTTCTGAACAAGCTACCGGATAAATCAATTTCACTTCAATTTCCAAGTTGTCGCCCGGCATTACCATTTCAGTTCCTTCAGGAAGAGTAATCTCTCCGGTCACGTCCAATGTACGGATGTAGAACTGAGGACGATATTTATTATGGAATGGAGTGTGACGTCCACCTTCTTCTTTTTTCAAGATATAGACAGAAGCTTTGAAATGATCGTGTGGTTTCACTGAACCCGGTTTAGCGATAACCATACCACGTTTGATTTCATCTTTGTCAATACCACGAAGCAATAGACCTACGTTATCACCGGCTTCACCTCTGTCAAGAATTTTGCGGAACATTTCCACACCTGTTACAACAGATTTCATTCCTTCTGCGCCAAGACCGATAATTTGTACTTCTTCACCTGTATTGATAACACCTGTTTCGATACGGCCGGTAGCAACTGTACCACGACCTGTGATAGAGAACACGTCTTCTACAGGCATCAAGAATGGTTTGTCAACTGCGCGTGGAGGAAGTTCGATCCAAGTATCAACAGCATCCATCAGCTCCATTACTTTGTCTTCCCACTGCTCAACACCGTTAAGTGCACCAAGAGCAGAACCTTGAATAATCGGAGTGTTGTCGCCATCAAAATCATAGAACTCTAGTAATTCACGCATTTCCACTTCTACTAATTCCAGCATTTCAGCATCGTCAACCATGTCGCATTTGTTCATAAATACAACCAAACGAGGAACGTTTACCTGGCGAGCAAGCAGAATGTGTTCGCGTGTTTGAGGCATCGGCCCATCAGTAGCAGCTACTACGATGATAGCACCGTCCATTTGAGCAGCACCGGTAACCATGTTTTTAACGTAGTCAGCGTGTCCCGGACAGTCAACGTGCGCATAGTGACGGCTTGCAGTTTGATATTCTACGTGTGATGTATTAATAGTAATACCACGTTCTTTTTCTTCAGGAGCATTATCGATAGAGTCAAATGACTTTACCTCTGATAGTCCTCTTTTACCTAAAACGGTAGTAATTGCGGCGGTCAAAGTTGTTTTTCCGTGGTCAACGTGTCCGATAGTACCTACGTTTACGTGTGGTTTCGACCTGTCAAATTTTTCTTTTGCCATAACTCAAAGATTATTTTTAATTAAATTAGTAATTTATATTTAGTATTTTTTCAGTTTTTCGCTTCTTTCTTTTTATCAAATAAAAGAAGAGCTGTTGATGGGATTTGAACCCATGACCTCTTCCTTACCAAGGAAGTGCTCTACCCCTGAGCTACAACAGCATTAGTAAGAATGAGTGTCGAGTTTTGTAAAGACCATGACATTATAATATAATAAAAATAAAGAAACATGACATACACCACGATCCGATCTTGGTCTTCGGTTTTTCCAAAACTCTTTTATTAGATTCAGTCAACATCCGCTTATGTTAACTTTTGATTTTAAATAGAGCGGAAGACGGGACTCAAACCCGCGACCCTCAGCTTGGAAGGCTAATGCTCTATCAACTGAGCTACTTCCGCAAATAAAACGAGAAATGTAAAATCAGAATCCCGAAATATCCACTCTCGGATTTCAGTTATTCATACTTATTTCTCTTTTTGAGCCTCTTGTCGGATTCGAACCAACGACCCCGAGATTACAAATCACGTGCTCTGGCCAACTGAGCTAAAGAGGCATATTAGTGTGTTTTAAGTTTACAGTGCTAAAGTGTATTACGCGTGAAATTTTGCGGTATTTTCAAAATTTATTACGTTTATAGTAATTTTCTAACACTAAGGTCGTACAGAAACAGACCATTAACCTTTTTCTTAGGTTTAAGACTTATCTTAAATGGCTGTTTCATACAAATTTCATATTTGAAGAACTTAATTTTCCAGTTTTCATCCCGTTTTTTAAAGTAATTAGAAGCACACTTGCTTTCTAAACAAGTTTTTCGACTGTCGGCTAAACAACTGCAAATGCTTATTATTAAGCCATTTGTAGGGATAAAAAGCCGTCCAAATATCGAAATTCAAACGGCTTGCAAAATTACAAAATAATTTTGAATTATAAAACTAAATATTCAATTATTTATTTTTTAGCTAATTTTTCTTTGTATTTGATTACTTGCCTTTCGATTGCTTCCAAACCTAAATCTACTGCTTCTTCGAATGTATCACAAGTTTTGGAGGCGAAGAAATCTACACCGGGAGCCGCTACTTTTATTTCAGCTTGTTTATTGGTCGCTGTTTCGGGTTTTACTACTTTTAAGAATAAATCCATTGTCATAATATCATCAAAAATCTTTACGATTTTTTTTGACTTCTTATTGATGTAAGCTTCTAATTATTCTGTAGCATCAAAATTAACGGATTGAATACGAAGTTTCATACCTTACCTCCTTTTTTTAATTGCCCTTGGATGAGCTTGTTTGTAAATCTTATTAAGTTCACTGAAACTAACATGTGTATAGACCTGGGTTGCCGCCAAGCTGCTGTGTCCAAGCAGATCTTTTACAGCGTTAATATCAGCGCCGTTGTCTAATAGTGTAGTTGCAAATGTATGCCGTAGTACATGAGGACTTTGCCTGCGAAGCGTACTGTACTTAGGCATATTCCTCTTTATAATATTATATATAGCTTTGCTGTAGATTTTTTTTCCGCTTTTCAAAACAAACAAAAAATCTTCTCGCTCTATGATTTCTTTATTGCGTATTTTCTGATAATCTGCTATTTCTTTTAACAAACCACTCCCGATTGGTATGATTCGCTCTTTATCCCGCTTCCCCAAAACTTTCAACTGCTTTTCGGAATAATCAATGCTTTTGTCTGTCAAAGCCGTAAGCTCGGAAACCCGCAATCCGGTTTGATATAACAGCTCAATAATTACTCTATTTCTAACCCTTTCAAAGCCTCCTATATCCTTATTATCGGACAAAAAATTGTCCATCTCGCTTTGTTTATAAAACGCAGGAAGTGGTTTATTTGTTTTAGGAAGAATGATTTTTTTAGTAGGATTTTCTTTTGTTATATTTTGGAGTAGAAGATACTTCCAAAACGACTTAAGTGAGGAGATTTTCCTTGAAATTGTTCGTGCCGATTTTTCTTCATTGAGCATACTGAGAATCCAATGCTGAATTTGCTGCTGATCGACTGAATCGGGATTGATTTCTTCTGGATCTATATCAAGGAACTCACAAAACTGAACTAAGTCTGTATGATATGACAAAACAGTATGAGAGGAGGAGTTCTTCTCATACTGCATATATTGTAGAAAGCGGTTGATCATATCTGACTTTTCGATTGTATGAAATCTACAACGAAAGTAAATAAATAAAGTCAGTTATGCAACTTTTTGAAGAAAATTTTTACAAATTATTCTTCGATTCTTTGTAATTGTTGTACATATATTGCGCGTTGTTTTTGTTCGCGCTTAATAATAGAAGGTTTGTCAAACTGCTGACGACGACGCAATTCTTTCACAACACCGGTTTTTTCAAATTTACGTTTGAATCTTTTCAACGCTCTTTCGATGTTTTCGCCTTCTTTTACAGGAACTACGATCATAAATAAAAGTGATTTAATTGATTTAAATAATTATTCTTTTTTTTGGACTGCAAAGATAGAAGTTTTTTTCTATATTGCAAAATGTATTTTGTTTGTATTTTTAAAATATTGCCCACCATGAATCTATGCTGTCATTTAATGATTTATCTGCATCATTACACCGGCAGCTCTGCTTGGTGTATTATAAAATAAATTTCCGTACCTTTGCAACTGAAATATTTTTACCCACTGTATTGCTTCGTGAGAAGCGAACAGAGTGATTATCAAATAAAAATGTAGGCGTTTTTTCACAGGAAACTCTGAATACTTAATGCCGAATAAAACAAAACAAGAATATGGGAAATATTGTAGCTATCGTTGGACGCCCAAACGTGGGTAAATCTACGCTATTTAACAGACTGACTAAAAGCCGTAGAGCAATAGTAAATGAACAAGCCGGAACCACACGTGACCGCCAATACGGGAAAAGCGAGTGGAATGGGCAGGAGTTTTCAATAATAGACACAGGTGGGTGGGTTGAGAACTCTGATGATATTTTTGAAGAAGCCATTAACAGGCACGTAAAAATTGCCCTTGAAGAATCCGATGTGATTCTTTTTGTGGTAGATGTGCTAAACGGAATTACCAATGAAGATGAAGATGTGGCGAAAATACTTCGAAAGAGCAAAAAACCGGTTATTTTAGTTGCAAACAAAGTGGATACCTTCGATTTACAATATCAAACAGCCGATTTTTACAAGCTCGGATTAGGCGATCCTTTTATCCTATCCTCCATCAACGGGCTGGGAAGCGGCGAATTGCTCGATGAACTTGTCAAACATTTCAAACCTGCCTCAACCGATGAGACGGATGAATCTCTACCCAGATTCGCTGTTGTAGGCAGACCAAACGTTGGTAAATCCTCACTAATCAATGCCTTCATGGACGAAGACCGGACTATTGTTACAGCTATTGCCGGAACTACACGCGATAGTATTTACACCCGTTTCAATAAGTTCGGACACGATTTTTACTTAGTAGATACTGCCGGAATTCGTAAAAAATCAAAAGTAAGTGAAGATTTGGAGTATTACTCGGTTGTTCGATCTATTCGGGCTATTGAAAATTCCGATGTATGCATCTTAATGATAGATGCGACTCGAGGCATTGAAAGCCAGGATTTGAATATCTTTTCGCTGATTCAAAAAAACAAAAAAGGATTAGTAGTAGTGGTAAACAAGTGGGATTTGATTGAAAACAAAGAGGTTAACGACACGAAAAGACTTGAAAAGCATATCAGAGAAAGATTGGCTCCGTTTACCGATTTCCCGATTATTTTCACTTCTGTACCAAACAAACAACGCATACTGCGTGTGCTCGATTCAGCCGTGAAAGTTTTTGAAAATAAGCAACGGAAAATTGCGACCGCAAAGCTGAACGAAGTGCTTTTGCCAATTATCGAAAACTATCCTCCGCCCGCTCTGAAAGGAAAATACATCAAAATTAAGTACATAACCCAACTTCCAAACACGTATATCCCTTCATTTGTGTTTTTTGCAAATTTGCCGCAATATATAAAAGATCCCTATAAAAGATTTTTAGAGAACAAAATCCGTGAAAAATGGGATTTTAAGGGAACACCCATCAATGTGTTTTTAAGACAAAAATAAGTTTTTATGTTTTGAGGTCTGAGTATAAATTCTAAAACACTCAGACCTCAAAATTATATTTACCAACCTCCTCTGCCTCCTCCTCTGCCTCTATCCGGGCCGCCAAATCCTCTTCTGTTCGAATTTTCAAAATTCTCTCTGTCAGCAGCACTCATCCCTTTGAAATGGCTTATTCTGTAAGTAAAGCTTAAAATGAAATAGGAAGAAAGTGAATTTGACTTGCTGAATTCCACAAAGTTATCACCCACATTTTGGTTGATGTTTTGTCGCTGACGTAACAAATCGACAACTCTCAACCCAAAAATTCCTTTCCCTTTGAAGGCTGTATATTCAGCTGTCGCGTTCCAAAGCCATTGAGAAGGGTTGAAATTAGCATATCCGGTTTGTTTCGTGAAATCAATATCGCTGCCAAGAGAAAAGTTTTTTGTGGGTCGCAAACCAAAATTAAGCGAACTGGTCCAGTCATACGTCTCAGAAGGCTTATCATTCAAGTTGCTTTTTGTGTATGAATATTGAAGACGGCCTCTCAAGCCAAAATCAATAATATTATGTGTAAATCTGAATGATATATTTTCTGAAACATCGTATCGAATCGTGTTAGTTATATTCTCTTTCTTGAAATTATTCAACAAAAGCTCCTCAATATTACTTCCATCTGTATCTACTCGTCTTGAATTAAAGCCATATTGCTGTCTTACACCGAAAGAAGAGTTTGTGCTGAAATTAAATTTTTTCAAAAAAGGCAAATTGTACATTAAATACGCATTCAGATTATACGGTATCTTTGTAGAATTAATGGTTTGAACGTATCGCTTCCCGTCTAAGGTATTTATACTATTGTTTGTCAAATCATCCTTTATCGCATTCCCAGACACTCCCAAGCTGATAGAACTTAGATTTTCTGTATTGGTAGAGGAGTACATCAGTCTTAAATAATGGTTAAATGAAGGATTCAACGTAGGGTTTCCCACCGTTTCATTCATCAGGTTCGTATTATTTTTTACCGGTTGCATTTGGTTGATAGAAGGTTGATTGGTACGTCCTCTGTACTCAACACGCGCATATTGTCTTCTTCCGAAATTATATTGAAAACGCATCGCAGGAGCGATATTGAACACTTCGTTTTTTAGTGGAATTTCTGATCCGTTAGCATAAATTCTGGTACTATAAGTCTGTGATGGCTCGGCAGAGAAACCAAGAGTAAGGTTATAGTTTGGTTGTACAAAACGGTAATTCATATCCAGTGTTTCTCGAAAAAATCGGTTGTTGAATTCGTTGCTATACTCCTCATTCTTGACAGCATAGTCTCCGTTTGCATCCCTGTCAAAAAGCTCACGATTCGAACTTCTAAAGTTTGAATTAAAAGACAAAGCTGTTTCCAGGAAATGTGTTCTCGATTGCCCTAAAGGCTCAACGTAGGATATCCGAAGACCTAAATTGGTGCTACTCGAAGTGTTATCACTTCTTTGATTCACTAAGATAGGATCACCGTCAGCAGTATATTTTTCAGAGATATTTAATCCATCATCATCGCTTTCTGAAAAACGAGAGCTGATTCGAGTAGTAATGTTTCTTCCGGGTTTAGCCAATTTCCGGCTGAAAATCACAGTCATACCCGCATTATATTCCAACCCATCACCTTGATTGTTGGTAACTCCCCAACTCGTCGAGTCATTTTCGTTTAGATAGAGATAATCGGAATTACTGTTGCTGAAAGAGCGACTAAAACCAAAACTTGGCTGAAAAATAATCGTATTCACTGTGTCCGGTTTGTATTCCATCTCTAACCGCACATTCCCATCATAATTCTCTCTTTGTGAATTGCGATTTGTGAAATTTTGAAATGTAGTGCCCTGCAAATAATTTTCCCTGACACTTTCTGATGTAACCAGATTATCAGAGTGGTTGAAAGTGACATCACCACCTACTGCTACTTTTTCATTTAATGGCACATTCAAATTATAGCCAAAATTCTGAGTAGCCGTAATACCACTTCTGCTACCTCCGAATCCGCCTCTACCTCTACGACTTCGAGAGATATTCGTATTGTTAGCACCTGTAGTAATCGATGATCGGGAATCATTATTCATAATATTAAGAAATGCGTTTCCATCGTATCGGAACTCCGGATTCACATCCATTCCCGCGCCTACACGTACGTTTCCAAACACTCCCTGACGTCTGTCCCGACGAAGAGTAAGATTGATGATACGTTCTGTTTCACCATCTTCAAATCCGGTAAGCTGAGCCATTTCAGACTTCTGATCTACCACTTGTACCCGGTCAATCATATCGGCAGGAATGTTTTTAGTGGACATCTCAACATCATCTCCAAAGAATTTCTTGCCATCTACCCGAACTTTGGTAATCTCTTGTCCGTTCACCATGATTTTACCTTCTGGAGTGATTTCCACACCCGGCATTTTCTTCAACAAATCTTCCACTACCGCGTTTTGTTCTGTTTTGAAAGCTTGAGCATTGTACTCAATGGTGTCGCCCTTCGTTGTCACCTGAACCAGCGTACCGGTAACTTCTAAATCTTTCAGCACCTTTGAATCTTCCTCCAACTCAATAGCGGCTAATTCTAAATTTTTATTTTCTACCAAAATATTCTGATAAAAATCAGCATATCCGACTAAAGTAGCATTGAGTATGTAGTCACCTTCTTTGATATTTTCAAGTTTCACTACACCGGTAGAGTCTGTAGTAATCCCGGCTACCAACGATGAGTCGTTCGTATGGAGAAGCCTTACAGCAACATATTCAATAGCTTCGTTGGAATCTTTGTTGATTACTTTGGTATGGATGGTGAACTGCGCTTGCGAAGTAAACGTATAAACAAAAAGCAGCAGCAATAGAGTATATTTCTTGTAAAACATAAAAGGGAGTTTCTGTTTTTCGGTGTAATTTCCAGAAAAATCGATTTGTAAATAATTTATAACACTACTTTGACAAACTGACAGATTGAAAGTTTAAAATCAAACAAAATCTTTTTAC
>JAAYIT010000161.1 GCA_012523295.1 Porphyromonadaceae bacterium
GCTCGGAATGGTTGACATTGCCATTGCCGGTCATTTATCCTCACCGCTTTATATTGGTGCAATTGCTTTGGGTGGCGCTATTTTCAGTATGATTTACTGGAATTTTAATTTCCTTAGAATGGGAACCAGCGGATTCACAGCGCAGGCATACGGAGCAAGGGATTTTACTGAAATGATCGGTAATTTAGTACGGTCTCTTCTTGTAGCGATCAGCATTGGGCTACTTATTGTCTTTTTAAAACATCCGATATTCTCGCTCGCCCGATTATTCATCCAGTCCGGCAGTGAAACTCAGGAGTTTGTCGGCATTTATTTTCATACCGCTGTTTGGTCAGCTCCCGCCATGCTCGGCATGTATGCGCTCAACGGCTGGCTTATAGGCATGCAAAATGCACGTACGCCAATGTACATTGCCGTTTTCAACAACCTGCTCAATATCATTCTCAGTTTCAGTTTTGTGTATGGTCTGGGGATGCAGATTGAAGGAATTGCTCTTGGAACCATGCTTTCGCAGTGGATTTCGTTTTTGGCTATGGGCGCTCTTATCCGGAAAAAATACGGGAGATTAAGACGCTACTTCAACCGGAAAGGGACTTTCCGAAGCTCAGCCTTCAAAGATTTCTTTCGGGTAAATACCGATATCTTTATCCGCACTTTTCTACTCGTATTAGTTACCGCTTTTTTCACTTTTGCTTCATCCGGTATGGGAGACACATTGCTGGCTGTCAACTCTTTGCTCATGCAGTTTTTTATGCTTTTTTCCTATTTCATGGATGGATTTGCATATGCGGGAGAGGCTCTGACAGGGCGATTTGTAGGCGCACGAAGCCCCTTGCAACTTAAAAAACTGATACGCCACCTCTTTACTTGGGGTGTGATTTTGGCCGGAATTACTACCTTGATTTACGCACTCTTCACACCGGAAATTCTGAGAATTCTCACCGATAAATCGGATATTATCAAAACAGCCCAATCATATCTTCTTTGGACAGCCTTGATTCCATTTGCAGGTTTTTCCTCGTTTATATGGGACGGAATTTATGTGGGCGCCACTGCATCGAAACCAATGAGAAACAGCATGATAATAGCTGCCTTAGTGTTCTTTATCTGCTTTTACTCGCTGGTTAATTTATTTAGCAACAATGCCCTTTGGCTCTCATTCATTCTCTACCTGTTGTTTCGCGGAATCATGCAGACAGTTTTTTTCTTTGGCAAAAAGTCTGCTTTTATACCGGAAGAAAAGGGATAACGGAAAGCTTTGGATTGCCGGAGAGTGAGATATTTTACTCGTATTCGCTTACCCTGCGTAATCAGATAATTGTTGCTTCAATCATTTCGTCTGAATGGATGTTTTTCCCATGCGATGAAGTTTAGTTTACTTCTTTATCATTCCAAAGTATTATCCCTGTGGCAATTTCTATCCTCTTCTTCTTTTCTTGAAATTTATCTTGCCTTGAAATCAACTTGTTTGTGCTTATAAGAAATACACATTTTCACATATTTAATAATAATTTTGCGAAATAATAGTATCTTTGTATCCCTAAATTTTACAGAAATGATAGAAATCATTGAAGCAAAAACGAAAAAGGAGATGAAGCAGTTCATCATGTTTCCTTTTGAATTATATAAAAATGATAAGAACTGGGTTCCACCATTGATTTTTGATGAGTGGAACACTTTCGATCGAAAAAAGAATCCATCTTTCGAGTTTTGCGATGCGGCATTCTTCCTTGCATTAAAAAATGGAAAAGTAGTTGGAAGAATTGCGGCTATAATTAATCACAAAGCGGTTGAGACCTGGAATGATTATAAAACAAGGTTTGGTTGGATCGCATTTGTCGATGACGAGGAGGTCTCGAAAGCGCTTCTCGAAGCTGCTGAAAAATGGGGTGAAGAAAAAGGGATGAAAGGGATTCACGGTCCTTTAGGATTTACCGACATGGATCCGGAAGGGATGCTTGTGGAAGGCTTTGAAAATGAACCGGCTATTACAAGTGCTTACAATTTTCCTTACGCGCCCAAGCATTTGGAGAAACACGGTTTCGTTAAATCGGTGGACTGGATACAGTATAAATTTAAAGCCGACCAGCCGGTACCGGAGAAGTTAGAGCGGATCAACAAGCTCATTTCTCAAAAATACAAGGTAAACACGATTGTTCCCAAAACCAAAAAGGAGGTAAAAAAGTACGTACCCGGATTCTTCGATGCTTTGAACGCATCTTTCACAAATCTATACGGATTTACAAAACTAAATGAAAAGCAAATCAAATATTACACAGACGCCTATTTTGGGTTTGCAAAACCGGAATTACTTTGTTTCTTAACCGATGATAATGATAAAGTAATTGGTTTTGGAATTTTGTTTCCTTCGCTGTCTGAAGCCTTTAAAAAAGCAAAAGGCCGATTATTTCCATTCGGTTTTGTCCACATTCTGAAAGCCCTGCGAAATTACGATAAAATAGACCTTTACTTCAACGGCGTAATTCCGGAATGGCAACATAAGGGCATACATTCACTTTATTATGTAGAAATGAATAAAGTGGCAATTGCGCGTGGCGTAAAAACAGCGATTTCGACCGGACAGTTGGAAAGCAATATTAATGCAGTCGGGATCTGGGATAATTATGAAAAGGAGTTGTACTTCAGGACTAGATGTTTTATAAAAGAATAGGCTTAAAAAAATCTATCCTTTATTGAGGTTACACAAACACAACAAACACTGTTAATTATTTCCTTATACGACAGTGTTTTTTTGTTTTAAAACCATTTCATAAGCAATTTCGTTAGAGTGTTAATGCTGATTTAGGAAAAAGAAATTCGGATAATTTATGAAACAGCCATTTAAGATAAATTTCAGACCCAAGAAAATGGTTAATGGCGTGTTCCATACGACCTTAATGTAAAAAATAAATTATAATCGTGTGAAAAACATAAAGCTTTCCATACTCGATTTAGCCCGTTTTACGAAAAGTGAAACAACAGCTCATGAAGTACTGAAGCATTCGGCAGAAATTGCTGTTTTGGCTGATGATCTGGGCTTTGAACGGTATTGGTTTGCCGAACATCACAACAACAAATCGCTTGTAAGCATGTTTCCTGAAATTATGATTTCGCACATTGGTTCACTGACAAAGCGCATCCGGATCGGAAGTGGCGGCGTGATGCTCAACAACCACAGTTCGCTAAGTGTGGCAGAACGATTTGCAATGCTTGAAGCTTTATATCCCGGCAGAGTGGACTTGGGACTTGGGAGAGCGCCCGGAACGGATGGACGGACTGCACTTGCATTGCGAAGAAATTGGGATTTAGTAAAAAGCGATATGTTCGCAGAGCAATTAGAGGAATTAATTGGCTATTTCGGACACGATTTAAGGTCAGATCATCCTTTCAGCTCTATTTATGCCAGTCCCTCACCTACCCTTACTCCTGAAATTTACATGCTCGGTTCGAGTACAGGCGGTGTTCAGTTTGCGTTGAAACACGGTTTGCCGTTTGCATTCGCCGCGCAGTTGAACGCTCCTCTTGCTGTTGACGTATTGAGATATTACAAGGAGAATTTTCAACCTTCAAAATTCTTGTCAGTTCCGAAAAGTATACTTTGTATTGTTGTGATAACAGCAAAAACGGACGAAGAAGCCTGGAAAATTGCTGAACCTTCAATTCTTTATTGGGTACTGTTTATGACAGGAAAAATAAAATTCAACTCGTCTGTGCAAATTGAATCTGAAAACTACAAATTCACACCGCAAGAATTGAAAGTCCGCGACGAAGTACTTCAAAAATTTATTATCGGCAGCCAGGAAACGGTAGAAAAACAAATAAAAGACTGGGTTTCTGCCACTGAAGTGGATGAGATAATGGTCTTCGACATGTATCCGGATCAAGATTCAAGAAAAGAAGGCTATAAGCTACTCGCTGAAAAATTCATATAAAAAACTGAAGATTATCAAAACTTTATAGTTTTGGAGCTTAATTTGTAGTGAGGATTTTATTATCTTTGTAGGCTCACATTCAAAATGTTATAATATTAATGAAACGAATTCTATTATTTCACATACTGTTTCTTTTACTTATTTCAGTAAACACCTATTCTGTTCCCGCCATTCCGACTCCATTTACCATTACTCAGCCGGATGGGACCACACTTACTGTTCGGCTCAAAGGTGATGAGTTTTACCATTATCATACTACGGTTGACGGTTATTTAATCAAAAAAAATCATAATGGTGTATTTAATTATGCAAATTTGGATGTAAAGGGAAAGCCTTTCATTACTAACGTAAAAGCGAGAAACAAGGAACTCCGTACTGCAAGCGAAAATGAATTTTTGTTGACTCAAAGACAAAACCCTGATTTAAGCGAATGGAATATAAAAGCCCGAATGAATCGAGCTATACCCGGTGTCCTTTCAAAATCTCCTTCCATAAGCACCAAAACTAACAATACGAATCAATTTCCGAGAGTCGGTTCGCCGAGAACAATCGTAATTTTGGTAAATTTCGCAGATATATCATTCGTTACACCTAATCCAAAAATTGCGTTCACCAAAATGCTGAATGAAGAAGGATATAGTGCCAACGGCGCCACAGGATCAGCAAGAGATTATTTTATTGCTAACTCGATGGGTACATTTTCTCCCCAGTTTGATGTCATAGGACCTTACAGACTTCCCCACCCTGCTAAGTACTACGGGGAGAACGATGCAAGCGGGAATGATAAAAACCCGACACAGATGATTGTTGATGCTTGTAAAGTGGCACATGACAGCGGAATAGACTTTGCTGATTATGACACCGACGGAGATGGTATAATTGACAATGTTTTCGTTTATTATGCCGGACATAATGAAGCTGAAGGCGCCCCCGCCGATCGGGTCTGGCCACATCGTTGGGGAGTTTATCCAACTGAAATTTTTGGAAATGGAAATTATTCCGGAACTGTAAGCAGCGTTACTTTCAACGGAAAACGAATAGAAGATTATGCATGTACTTCGGAGCTGAGAGGCAGGACCGGGAAAAGCATGGCAGGAATCGGAACCTTTACGCACGAATTTGGACACGTACTGGGACTTGCAGACATGTATCCTACAAATAATAAAACTCACATGACTTTATCTGATTGGAATATAATGGATAGTGGAGCTTACTTGAATGACGGGAGAACTCCTCCATCTTACAACTCTTTTGAACGATTTCAGCTCGGATTTTTGAGACCAATGCTGCTGAAAAATCCATACGATGCGACGCTATACCCTCTAAACACGCATAACACGGCTTATCTGATTTCTTCAACAGAATCACATAATTTAAACGGCAGTAATCCCTTGCCGACAGAATTTTTTCTGTTAGAAAACAGACAAAAAACAGGATGGGACAGCTATTTACCCGGAAACGGATTATTGATTTACAGAATAAACTATAACCAGTACGACTGGGACTTAAACCAGCCAAATAATGAACCCGATAAAATGGGAGTTGACATAATAGAGGCTGATGGAAAAGCTTCCGAGAATACTTTGTCCGGAGATCCGTTTCCGGGCACTTCAAATGTAACTTCTTATACACCAAAGTTAAGAAATGGAACTTTGCTGTTAGAGAAGAGGATTTCATTTATAAAAGAATCGGATAAAATCATTACTTTCCGATTCAATGGTGGCGCAAACTCTCCACAAGTCTCCGCATCCAATTCATTTTCAGCTTTTAACACTGTACAAGGAACACCATCTGAGGTACAATCTGTAATTATTTCCGGGAAAAAACTGATCAATAATTTGACACTTAGTTTCAGCGATCCTCAGCATTTCGAAATGAAACTGGAAACTGACCCTGAAACTGCCTGGAAAAAGAGTATTTCTATCCCTGAAATTGACTCTATAGTAGCAAATACAGTAATCCAGATCAGGTATAATCCAACTGTACCTTCCTATTTGCTTACACATGGAAGTGTATTTAAGATTGAATCAGATAACGCGGAACCGATGGGTCTGATCTTGACCGGAAAATCATCTCGCCCGGTTTATATTGTAGTTCCTACAGCAAATGAAGCTAAAAATGTAACATATCACAGTTTTATCGCCAATTGGGAACCTGTCAATGATGCATCCGGATATTATTTGACAGTGTTTGAAACCGATATGAACGGCATTAAATATCCTTTATTTCTTGAGAAATGGGTGACCACAACTTCAGATACAATATACAATCTTATATCGGACAGAAATTATACTTATCACGTAAAAGCCAGTGACAAAAACGTATCCTATGGATATGAAAATATCAGAGGACCTTCGAATACGATAAATGTACGAACAGAAAAATTCTTATCTGAGAAGGGATTAAGAGTTGTCCCGAAAGGAGATGGAAAGATAACTGTCTTTGTTCCGGAGAAAAATATCGGCACTGAGGAGATCAATGTGTTTAACTCTATTGGTCAGAAAATTTCAAGTCTCTCAGCCACCGCCGAGAGGATTGACTTTATGGATCTTCCAAAAAATGTAGTTTTGATTATCCAAACCGGAAAACATAGAACAAAAGTGATAATTACTGATTGACATCGAAACCGGAGTTCAATCACAAGAGAAGTAGTCCGCAACAAAAAACAGGTCAATATTTTCATATTAACCTGTTATTTTTCTTTTAGAGAGAGCAAATTTTATTTTCTAAAAAAGAATCTTCTCACATTTCTCATTACCTTATACCCTATCACCAATCCATCGATAACGGTCAATGTTTTTCCTTTTCGAAAGGGAGTAGTGATAAGCGTGAGTGGAGATAAGCTTTTGGAATTCAGATTGATAGTTGTAGAATCTTTCGTAAAAGGCACCAATCGCTTGACTGAGGATGAAATATGATGTTCCTGAGTGTCGATTTTATTTTTCAGTTCCAATTTAACAACTGACAAATCATCAATCTTAAGCTTTTTATTCTCATACAATTTCTGCATTGTCTTCATCGTTCTCTTTCCTTTCCTTATTTTCATCGTAAAAAACATCCACCATTACTTTGAGTATTGGGTTAATTACCAAGCTCTTGCGAAATAACAGCAAGACTAAGAGTAATATGAAAAAAACTCCGGCAATGATCGCATAACTTGCAATGAATCCAAGTGACGGAGCTAAAGCATGAGCCAATGAAAACAACAAATAAAACAAAATAGACATTGCAAAAATGATTGACAAAAATAAAATTGTCAGTTTAGAAATCAATTTTGTCAATTTCTCTACTGCTCCCACCTGCAAATAGTCTAATTGCAGCTCCGCATAGTCTTTTATGTCAAAAAACAACTTTTGAAATGCGTTGCTTTTATTTGTTTTATCAGCCATATTGTATGCTTATGCTAAATCTTCAACTTCAGCCTTAATATCGTCAACTAATTCTTCCAAATCGCTTTTGTCAAGGTTAATACCTCTTTTTTTCAAAGCTTCTACTACTTTTTCTTTTGTTGTGTCGTACGTGTCAACAATTTTTGCACGAGTTTCTTCACCTTTTTCCGGAGCAAGCAATAAACCTAAAGCTGCTCCAACTACTGCACCGCCTAAAAGCGCGGCTAATACACCACCTGTATTTTTCATAATTGTAATTTTTTATATTATTAATAATCGTTTAATTTTACACAATTAAATCAAGATAATATTCTGCAAAGTTCGTACCAGAAACGGTTTATTCTTGACGATATCCAAAACTTTTAAGTTTTATATCTTTATTCCGCCAATCTTTTTCTACTTTAACATATAGTTCTAAAAATGTCTGCTTCCCAAAGAAAGATTCGATGTCTTTCCTTGCATCAGTTCCTACTTTTTTCAACGATTTTCCACCTTTGCCAATGATAATTCCTTTTTGAGAATCTCGTTCCACATAGATTATCGCTCGAATTCGAATCAGTTTTTCTTCCTCTTTGAATTCTTCCACTTCCACCTCTACCGAATACGGAATTTCCTTGTCGTAGTTGAGCAGAATCTTTTCGCGAATAATTTCATTTACAAAGAAACGTTCGGTCTTGTCCGTCAGTTGATCTTTGTCAAAATAAGGCGGAGACTCCGGAAGTAGTTCTTTAATTCTTTTCAGCAATGGTTCGATATTGAATTTCTCTGTGGCGGAAATGGGGAAAACTTCTGCTTTTTTTAAGACCGATTTCCATTTCTCAACCAGTTCTTCAAGTTTTTCTTGGTCAATAATATCAATTTTGTTAATCACCAATATAGTCTTTGCGGGATTTTCATTCACTTTTTCAACGAAATCAATATTCCGTTCATAATCATCCGTGACATCTGTGACATAAAGTAGCACATCGGCATCCTTCAATGCCGAGCGGGAAAATTTGAGCATTGTTTCCTGAAGACGATAATTGGGTTTGAGAACACCGGGCGTATCCGAAAAGACTATCTGAAAATCTTCTCCATTTACAATTCCCAAAATTCGATGTCTGGTGGTTTGTGCTTTTGAGGTAATAATCGACAGCTTCTCACCTACCAGCGCGTTCATGAGCGTAGATTTCCCTACATTGGGA
>JAAYIT010000162.1 GCA_012523295.1 Porphyromonadaceae bacterium
TGAAGAATGGTAATTCTACTTATCAAACAATAGTCATATCTTTGTGTTTTAATTGTTATACAAACTGATTTTCATCTACGATACAATCCTTCATGAAATGGACTAAAAAACAAACTTCCATTCTTATTGTGGTCTCCATAACCTCATTCATGGGGACTTTTCTGATTTCATCTATCAATATCGCGCTTCCGTCTATTGAAAAATTCTTTGGTTTGGACGCTATTTTATTAAGTTGGGTTATTACATCCTTTCTTTTAGCTACCGCCATGTTTCAAATTCCAATTGGTCGGTGGGGCGATAATTCGGGTATCGGAAAGTTATTCAAAGTTGGAATTGTTATTTTTACGCTCGCCACTTTTGCTTCGGCTATTGCACCTTCGGGCGCTTGGTTCATAATCACTCGATTTTTGCAGGGCGTAGGAGCCGCGTTTACGAATACGACCGGTCAAGCAATTTTAGTTTCTTCCTTTCCACAGAAACAACGCGGTCAAGTCATTGGAATTTCGGTTTCGGCTGTCTATCTCGGCCTTTCGTTTGGTCCGTTTTTCGGAGGCATGCTCACTCAGCAAATCGGCTGGCATTCAATTTTTATTATCAGCGGGATTTTAAGTCTGATTTCAGCCGTCATTGCATTTCGATTCTTGGACAAAGATGAAGTCAAGCCAAAATCCGACACAAAAATGGACATCAAAGGTTTGGTGTTATTTATGTTGGGTTTATTGTGCTTGGTGTATGGATCTGCTCAAATTCCGGATTTACAAGGCTGGCTGATTATGGGTGCAGGCGGAGTGCTCTTGGTGTTGTTCTGGTTGGTAGAAACGAAAGAAAAAATGCCGGTGATAGACACAAAGCTTTTTACAGAAAACAGGTTGTTTGCCTATTCAAATTTAGCTGCTCTAATCAATTATTGCGCTACGGCCGCCATTGTTTTTTTCTTAAGTTTATATTTGCAAAAAATCCAACAGTTAACTCCACAACAAGCCGGACTCATCCTTATCGCTCAACCGGTAATGATGACTTTATTCTCACCGATAGTAGGTCGGCTTTCAGACACTTTCGAACCACGCTATTTCGCTACCATCGGGATGACCATGTGCAGCATTGGATTAACAGCGATGGCTTTTCTCACCGGTGAAACACCGCATTGGATTATCGTGTTGATTTTGGTGTGGGTAGGTATCGGTTTTGCACTTTTTTCTTCGCCAAATATGAACATTATCATGAGTTCGGTTGACCGCTCGCAATACGGACAAGCTTCGGGTTCTGCTTCATCCATGCGCGTTATCGGACAAATCATCAGTATGACAATCGTCACCTTGATATTCGCCGGATTGTTTGACGGAAAAGCTACCGAGCAAGTTTCGAATCCGATTTTCTTGAAAGCTATGAAATGGGGATTTTTGACTTTTGCTGCAATAAGCCTATTAGGAATTTATTTTTCGATAGTAAGAAATACCCCAACCAAAGCTTGACTGCTGTAAGCAGGATTCCTTACAGGAAAAAGCCTAAGAAGTGCATATGGAAAGTCCAATTGTAAATTTCAAATAAATAACATGCTTACATTTATCATCATCGCAATCACTGCATTTATCTCCTACAAGGCGTTTAACAATTCCGCTTTAGTAAACAAACTGATTTTCTATCCGCCTGAAGTGAATCGGGGCGGATGGTATCGGCTGTTTTCGTACGGCGTATTGCATGCTGACTATACCCACCTGATTTTCAACATGATAACTTTCTTTATTTTCGGACAATATATCGAAAAATTCTTTAAAGGCAGTTTGGGTGAAATGCAAGGTAGCGTTTGGTTTATAACGCTGTATGTCAGCGCGTTGTTAGTTTCCATACTTCCAACTTACTTCAAACATAAAAACAACCAATACTATCGCGGTTTAGGTGCTTCAGGGGCTGTTTCTGCCGTTGTATTCGCATATATTCTCATTAATCCGATGAGTTTTATGGGCATAATGTTTATTCCGATTATGCTTCCGGCATTTTTGTTTGGTATCATCTATGTCGTTTTGTCTATCTATTTGGAAAAGAAACAAGCAGGCAACGTCAATCATTCTGCACACATTACTGGCGGAATTTATGGAATTTTATTTGTAATAATCCTTTTTTATGTTACGCTAAATGCCGATTTAATCACCCATTTTTTCAGTCAAATCAAAATCGATTCCATTAGTGATTTATTCCATTTCGGATTTTAAGAAAAAAAACAGGAAAGCAAAAACCTTTACATTTGAATTACACAATGTAAAATAAAACCGCAACTTAAACACTATCAAAACATTAACACCTTTTAAAATCAATTTTAATTTCGGCATGCAATTTGTCTTACAGTATATAAATTAACAATTGTTTCACCATTTAACATATAGAAGCCATGAAAAAGTTATTATTCAAATCAGCATTAGCAGTTGTAGTATCGCTTACTGCCTTATTATTTGCAGGATGCGGCACCTACTACGCTTCATCCGGAAGTACAACCTATTACGACTATGGATACAATAATCCGACTTGGGCGCCGGCCTACTATTCAGGAGTTCGTTATTACTATTTCCCGGACATTGAAACCTATTTCGACTTGGCAACTCGAGAATTTATCGTGTTAAATATGGGACAATGGTTATTTGCTCCGTCAATCATAGCTTTTTACCCTTCATATGATTTGTTCAACAGCTATGTGGTAGTGCTGAATACAAGAGTTTACCAGCCCTGGATGCACCATCAATACTACGTAAGACATTATCCGAGATATTACTATATCAATTACTACGATTACAGCAACATCCCTTACGTGCGTGGATTTAATGAAAATAAAAAGAGTGCAATCTTCTATTCGGAAAGTGAGCGCTATAGAGCAAGACCTTGGGATGACAGCAACATAAGAAGCAATAGGAAGTTCAACTATTCAAGCGCCGACAGACGTGTACAACAAGAAACTACGAGACGTGTCAATGAAGATCGCAGAGCTAATTTGGAAAGAACTCGTACTGCTACAACTCGTACACAAACTGCAACTCCGAGTCGTCAAACGACCACAGATACTCGAACAAGTACGCCGACTCGTCAAACGACAACTCCACGTACAACTACGACGACTCCGACTCGTTCTACTACGACAACGACTGCGCCGACTCGCTCTACAAATACACAAAGTTCAACGCCTACGACAAGAACTCAAACGCAACAGCAAACTACGACCACAAGACGTTCAACAGAAACTAACTACTATGGACGACCCATCGGGAATCCCGTACGTGTAGAACCGCAAATGCGTCAAAGCGAACCGGCTTCAAGAACTTCTGCTCCGACAAGATCAAGTTCAGATTCAAGGAGATCAGAACCAAGTAGAACTCCTTCCGGCAACTCGGGCAACAGGAGATAAACAAATTGTTTAAATAAGCTCAAGGCGAATTCGAAAGGATTCGCTTTTTGTTTTTAAACAAAAAAGTTTCTGCTTTCAAATTTCTGATTTGTAATTTTTTATCCGTACCTTTGTCCCCGAATTTTAATAGTCTAAAACAAATTAATGTAATTTTTTATGAACGTAGTTACAAAAACCATCACAATGGGTGATGGAAGACAAATTACAATTGAAACCGGAAAATTAGCCAAACAAGCCGATGGTTCAGTTGTAGTACGCATGGGGAACACCATGCTTTTAGCGACCGTATGTGCGGCAAAGGATGCACTTCCCGGTACAGATTTTATGCCGTTATCGGTAGAATACAAAGAAAAATACGGTGCTGCCGGACGTTTTCCGGGTGGATTCACTCGCCGCGAAGGACGTGCTTCCGATTATGAGATTCTTATCGCAAGATTAATTGACCGCGCCCTGCGTCCACTTTTCCCGGACGATTTTCATGCCGAAGTTTTCGTAAACGTAAATCTTATCTCGGCAGATGGTGTTGATATGCCTGACGGACTTGCAGGATTAGCCGCTTCTGCTGCTTTAGCTGTTTCTGACATACCTTTTAACGGGCCGATTTCAGAAGTTCGTATCGGAAGAATTAATGGCGAGTATCTTGTAAATCCTACCTTCGCCCAAATGGAAGAAGCTGACTTGGATGTGATTGTGGCTGCTACCATTGATAACATCATGATGGTGGAAGGCGAAATGAAAGAAGTGAGCGAAGCCGAATTGCTTGAAGCTATCCGAATTGCTCATGAAGCTATCAAAGTGCAATGCCAAGCACAAATTGAGTTAATGAAAGCAGTAGGTAAAACTGAAAAACGGACTTATAATCATGAAGAGCATGATGAAGAATTGAAGAAGGAAATTTGGGAAAAAACCTACGATAAAGTGTATGCCGTTGCATCCGCTTGCAATGCCGACAAGCATTCGCGCATAGAAAACTTTGAAGCTGTAAAAACAGAATATATTGAAAGTTTAGATCCCGAAGTTGCCGAAGAGAAGGCAGATTTAATCAACAAATACTACCACGATGTAGAAAAAGAAGCGATGCGTCGCTCGATTTTAGACGAAGGTAAACGCTTGGATGGACGAAAAACGAACGAAATCCGTCATATTTGGAGCGAGATAGATTACCTGCCGGGAGCACATGGTTCGGCAGTATTTACTCGCGGTGAAACTCAATCGCTTACCACAGTGACTTTGGGTACTAAAATGGATGAAAAAATCATTGACGAAGCGCTTATCCAAGGAAAAGAACGCTTTTTACTGCACTATAACTTTCCGCCATTCTCCACCGGCGAAGCTCGTCCGCAACGCGGCGTAGGTCGTCGTGAAATCGGACATGGAAATTTGGCATTCAGAGCTTTGAAACCCATGCTGCCTGCAGATTATCCGTATGTTGTGCGGGTGGTTTCTGATATTCTTGAATCAAATGGTTCATCATCTATGGCAACGGTTTGTGCAGGAACATTAGCACTTATGGATGCCGGTGTGCAAATCAAAAAACCGGTTTCGGGTATCGCCATGGGATTGATTTCCGAAAATAAAGGTCAGAACTACGCCATCCTTTCTGATATTTTGGGCGATGAAGCCCACCTTGGTGATATGGACTTCAAAGTGACGGGAACTCGCGACGGAATCACAGCCACTCAGATGGACATCAAAGTGGACGGGCTTTCGTTTGAGATACTTGAAAACGCGCTGAAACAAGCTCGTGAAGGGCGGATGCACATTTTGGATAAAATCCAAGAAACGATTGCCGAGCCGCGTGCTGACCTGAAACCGCATGCTCCTCGTATCGTGGTAATGTTTATCCCGAAAGATTTGATTGGCGCGGTAATCGGACCGGGCGGAAAAATCATTCAGAATATCCAAGCCGAAACAGGCGCTGTGATTGCCATTGACGAAATCGGCGAACAAGGACGGATTGAAATTGCTTCTGCCAATAAGGAGTCGTTGGATTCTGCGGTTGCCAAAATTCGCGGTATCGTAGCCATCCCCGAAGTGGGCGAAACATACAGTGCAAAGGTGAAATCGATCATGCCTTACGGCGCGTTCGTGGAATTTATGCCGGGTAAAGAAGGCTTGTTACATATCTCCGAGTTGAAATGGGAACGCGTAGAATCCATGGAACAATCGGGCTTAAAGGAAGGCGATATGGTGAATGTGAAACTGCTCGATATCGACGAAAAAACCGGTAAATTCAAACTCTCTCACAAAGCGCTCCTACCCCGCCCGCCGAGAGAAGAAAGACCGAAAAGAGATTAAGATTAAGATTTAGAGCGTTGCTCTGAAATTTAAAATTAGAAAACCGCTGTTTCCCGGAAAGGGGAACAGCGGTTTTTTTTGTGTTGAGATATGTCTAAAATAAATATGTTAAAACTTGAGCGTTTTAACGATTTGTTTTGCCAATATACCTGCGTTCTTTCAAAAAACATCATATCACGGTATCTCTGAGAGGAATATACAGATATTTATGATTTTTTGTGTATTTTTCACATTGTTGTTTGTAGTAATGGAAAAGTTGCGTATATTTGTGGGTTGAGCTGTAATTCTAAGAAACGATAAAGAACAAACATCCATTTAAAATATGACTAAAAAATATACTCAAAAAGAAATTGAACTTGATAAGTTAATTCTAGACAAAGAGAATCCACGATTTGCAGAACTCTATAATGGAAGTGACAAAGAGAGCGACTTAATAGAATATCTTCTATATGCTGAATCTGCAGAAGAAGTGGCAGAAGCAATTTTTGAAGCTCAAGAGTTTTATGAAGATAGACCTCTTTGGGTTTTTAAATTGGATGATGGAAATTTCCTTGTAAAAGATGGTAACCGGAGGTGTGCTGCAGTTAAAGCATTACAGACACCAAATAAATACGATCTAGGTTTAGCTCGCTTTGAAATAAAAAAACTGCCAGTATTAGAATACAATCGATTAGAGGATTTGGACAAAAGGATTCGACTAGAGCATAATAGTAACTTATGCGAATCAGGGGTTGAAAATTAAAAATTAACAAATTTAAACAATATTGTTTGTAAGTTTCCGTTAAGGAACATAAACCGATTAATTCACTACAATTATTCAAATTTATGTTCCCAACGGATAA
>JAAYIT010000163.1 GCA_012523295.1 Porphyromonadaceae bacterium
CAGTCGGAAGTGAAATTCAAAAAACTCGTCCCTGTGTCATCGTGTCACCAAATGAAATAAATCACAATCTTCAAACATTAGTTGTTAGTCCCATGACAACAAGTTCCCGGAAGTATCCAACCAGAGTAGAAGTAAAGCATAATGGAAAAACAGGTTGGATTGCCATAGATCAGATCAGAACAATAGATAAAGTCAGAGTTGTAAAAACACTCGGGACATTGAATAAAAGCGAGATTCGGGAAGTTAAATCAGTAATAAAAGAAACCTTTGTTGACTGAAAAACAAACAACCAGGCGATAACATCCCTATCGGATTTGCCGCTTAGTGCTATCCGTTATGTGCCAAATTAAAAAGAAAAAATAATTTGCAGGAGTACCAATTATTGGTATATTTGCAAGACAGTTAATCACAAACAATTATGGCAAAGAATACATCAATTTTAATCGGTGAATATTTCGAGAGTTTTATAAGCGAGAAAGTCAAATCAGGCAAGTATGCATCTGCAAGTGAAGTTGTACGAGCTGCTTTACGTTTATTTGAACAACAAGAAAACAAGACAAAAATGCTTGTGCATGAGTTAAAAGCAGGTGAAAAATCGGGAATGATTAGTAATTTTGACAGAGAAAAATCACTTTCTATTCTTCACACCAAATACCTGCACAATGAGATTTGAAATAAGTGAAAAGGCTTTTGAAGACATTGAAAATATCTGGCTTTACACAATTGAAACCTGGTCTGTTGAACAGGCTGATCGATATTATAATTTGCTGTTTGACGAGATCGAGTATATCACAGAACATCCTTTATCTGGAAGAAATGCTGACCATATAAGAAAAAACTACAGGTGTACAAAGGTTAAGTCGCATTTGATATTTTACAGATACAAGAAGTTGGAGAAAAAAGTAGAAATAATAAGAATACTCCACCAAAGTATGGATATAGAAGAAAGAATGAATGAATGAAATTCGGCACATAACACGCACTATGTATAACCCATTCGGTTGTATGCAAGCTGAGGAATCGAGCGTTTCACCTTCCTATAAAAAATCTTTATATGAACTTCAATGATACTGCAGACGGATTCTGGACAATTGGCTATATTTGATAAATTAACACAACCGTAATTTTAAGCCACAATATGACAAAAGAGACTGCTATAAAATTGTTTGAAACAAGTAAAGTTAGGTCCATATGAGATTCAGAGGAAGAAAAATGGTATTTTTCAGTAATCGACATAATTGAAGTTCTTACAGGAACAGATCGCCCACGTAAGTACTGGAGTGATTTAAAAAGCAAGCTCAAAAAAGAAGGAAGTGAGTTGTCCGAAAAAATCGGACAACTGAAAATGCAGTCAGCTGATGGAAAGAACTATAAAACGGATGTGGCTGATACGGAGCAATTGTTTAGGCTTATACAAAGTATCCCTTCTCCTAAAGTTGAGCCATTTAAGATTTGGCTTGCTCAAGTTGGAAGTGAACGAATAGATGAGATAGAGGATCCGGAAAAGGGTATTGATCGATTGATGGAAACATATTTGAGAAAAGGTTATTCTCGTGCGTGGATAAACCAACGTTTAAAAAGTATTGAGGTTCGTAAAGAATTAACCGACGAATGGGAAAATCGCGGCATTCAAAAAGGTCAAGAGTATGCGATACTAACTGATGAGATAACAAGAGCCTGGAGTGGTTTTACAACAAAGCAATTTAAAGCATTCAAGGAATTGAAAAAAGAAAACCTTCGCGATCACATGTCTAATCTGGAACTTGTTTGAATATGCTTGCGGAAGCTACAACGACTGAAATATCCAAGGAGAAAGAGCCAAAAACATTCGAGGATAGTCGTAAAATAGCCAAACAAGGAGGGGTAATAGCAGGTAATACTCGCAAAGAAATTGAGGAAAAAACAGGTAAGAGTGTTATTACAAAACAGAATGCTAAAAAACTGACGAAAGGTAAGGATAATGAAATTGATCTTGAATAAATACAGCCTGCATACAACACCACCTAAAGCAGACACCTTGCGGTGCCCGCTTTAGCCACCCGAACTTGCTGAGCAAACGAACGACCCAAGACTTTTCAAAAAACTTCAAAATGACATTTGGGAATTTCGGACAAAATATGCTGGACTTCAAATTAGATTACTTGCATTTTGGGATAAGTCAGACAACAAACAAACATTAGTAGTTGCAACACATGGTTTCGTCAAGAAGGTTGATAAAGTTCCAATAAACGAAATTGAACGAGCAGAGCAAATTATAGATAAGTATTTTCACAACAAAGAAAAAAGATAAAAAATGGCATCTAAAGAAATAAAAACAAAGACTCTTTCTGAAATGAAAGATAAGTATATCGGAAAACCCGGAACTAAAGAAAGAGAAGAGTATGAATATGAGCTTAGGATGGATGTTTTAGGTAGAATGATTAAATCTGCGAGACAAGAACGCAAATTGACACAGGAAGAATTAGGACGATTAGTTGGTGTGCAAAAGTCGCAAATTTCAAAACTAGAGAGTAGTGCAAATAGTGCAACAATTGATACGATTATTAAGGTTTTCAAAGCATTAAAAGCTGAGATTAACTTTAAAGTAAAACTAGAAGGAACCTTTGTTGAACTGACCTAAAACAAATAGCCTCACGCATAACATGCACTTAGCGCAACCCTATCGGGTTTGCCGCTAAGTGGCGTACGTTATCGGTCACCCTAAAACGAAACTGCACGACAAGCACAAATGACATTGAACAGACAAAATTTAGTTTACAAAGACTATGGTTTTAAAAATACAATAAAACGAACTTGACCAAAAAATGAATTGTAAAATTCCTAAATGTTTTTATTTTGGAATAGTTTTAGGAATTCGACTATCTTTGCCCTATGAAAACAATAGAACGTAAACGGTACTTGGATACACTGAGTGTTCTTAAAGACAAGAATTTAATTAAGGTTGCCACAGGTGTTAGGCGTTGTGGAAAATCAACTTTAATGACACAATTTCAAGACTTGTTGCGTAAAGAAAACGCCAAAGTTTCCATTTTAGCGATTAATATGGATATGCCCGAATTTCGGTTTTTAGCGGAAAAAAATTGGAAAGAAGTTTACGATTACATAATTAAGCATCTCAAAAAGAACGTAATCAATTATGTATTTATAGACGAAGTGCAAAACGTTCCCGAGTTTGAAAAAATATTGGAAGGCTTGTACGTTCATCCAAACATAGATTTGTACGTTACAGGTTCGAACGCATTTTTATTATCAAGTGAATTGGCAACTTTGCTCACAGGTAGAGCTTATGAAATAAATGTATTGCCTTTTTCTTTTGCTGAATATTTAGAGTTTACAGGCAAAACCACAAACCCTGACCGTGCTTTTGCTGAATATGTGCGTATAGGTGGTTTTCCAGAAGCTGTACGACTTTCTGCG
>JAAYIT010000164.1 GCA_012523295.1 Porphyromonadaceae bacterium
AAAGCAGAAGCGCTTAATCAAAATTTACAACGATTTATAAATGTAAATTATGGAGCAAGAAATACAGACTTTTTTCTATACAGAATAAAAGTACATTTCACCTAGCGCATCAAAATAAGAATTAGCCTAAAAAAGTCATTTATAGATTTTTCCATTTCGATTATTTTCTTAAAATACAAGAATAATTTGCTGATATTTAACTCAATATTAATCTATTTCTCAAAAAACCATTATCTTTGTAGTTCACAGTAGGTCGGTTTGTCGCTTCCCGCAATTACGGGAGGAGGAAAGTCCGGGCAACAAAGAGCACCATATTTCCTAACGGGAAGTTGTCAGCAATGGCAAAGTAACGTAACAGAAAACAACCGCTCTGATTTCGGTCGGGGTAAGGGTGAAAAGGTGAGGTAAAAGCTCACCGGTCTGTGTGGCAACATGCAGAGCCGTACGTCTTATGGGTTGCAAGATCAAGTAAACCGGCGCAGTAGGGCTGCTCGTCCGATGCCGGAGGGTAGATTGCTCAGATTTCGTCAGTGATGGCGAAACCAGATAAATGACAAACATCCGTCAGCTGACGGTTACAGAACCCGGCTTATAGACCTGCTGTTTACTTTAAACCTCGAAAGCAAGGAGCTTGAAATGAGGTGATTTAATTCGCACTTAAAACTCCGAGCCTCAATCCTACAAACATGAAAAAACTGATAGAGTCCATAAAAATATTTTTCAACTTTATTCGCTTTGATATCTGGCGGATAACAAGCGCGGAATTACCTAAAGGCAAGAATATTCTTTACAATATCATCAAAACAATATATTTATCTGTAAAAGGGTACACGAATGATAAACTCGGCATACGCTCTGCGGCGCTCACCTACTCCATTTCGTTTGCAATTGTTCCGCTTTTTGCATTGATTTCGGCTATTGCAAGAGGTTTCGGGATTGAAAATATAATAGAAAAGACGCTACAAGATACTTTTTCGGCTCAAGCTGATATGATACCGACAATAATGGGTTTTGTTCGGAAATATTTAGAAACAATGAGTGGCGGGATTTTTATAGGAATCGGAATTTTGATATTGATTTATTCGGTTTTCAATTTGTTTTCACAAATAGAAATGGTACTGAATAACATCTGGCAGGTACAGAAATCACGTTCTGTTCTTAAACAATTTACGATTTATTTCTCCGGCGTGCTTATTTTTCCGGTATTGATCGCAGTTTCAGGAGGGTTTTCTATCTACATTAACAATATTCTGAAAAGCACGTTTCTTTTCCAATTATTTACGCCTTTCGTGAAGTTTTTGCTTGTTTTAGTCCCGTATATCACCTCCGGATTGATTTTTACTTTGGTTTATCAAATTGTTCCAAATACAAAAGTGCGTTTTATTAATGCGTTTATAGCCGGAATGATTGCGGGTGTTTTATTTCAGTTTTTACAAAGTTTATATGTGAGTGGTCAGATTAACTTGACACGCTACAATGCCATATATGGGGGTTTTGCTGCAGTTCCACTGCTTTTACTTTGGTTAAATTTTTCATGTTTGATTTTTTTAATTGGAGCTGAAATTTCTTATACGTCCCAAAATTTACGAAATTTCGACTATGTGCTCGATTCTGAAAATATCAGTAATCGGTATAAAAATTACCTGACTTATTTTGTTACATACGTGATTGTCAAACGATTTGAACAAAACGAATCCCCTTATTCGGTGGAAGATATAGTGGAGAAATACAAAATGCCGATTCGGATTGTGAATCGGATTATTAACACGCTGAAAAAGGCAGAAATTATTTCGGAAGTCACTACTGAAGATTATCGGAAGGTTTTCCAGCCGGCAATTGATATTAATCAGCTGTCTCTGAAACTTATGGAAAGCAGAATAGATATGCGTGGTTCAGAATTGTTTTTGGAGTCTAAAAATGAACAAATGGATGCATTTTGGCAAAAAATGCTTCAGATTCAGAGCAAAACCGATAAAATTACAGAAACAATTCTACTTAAAGACCTGTAAAGTTTGATTCCGTTGTTAATCTTCACAAGAAATAGCCGGCAGAATCATAAGCGGCAACTAAACCAACCGGAAAAACCAAACACTATAAATCATTAATCCTAAAACACTTAACCCTAAAATGTAAATCGGGATGTTGGCATTTGAGTCCCCGGAAAGATTAGTTGTAAACAGTTGAGGTCGGAATTTCTTCAAAAGCCAATAAAAGAGCAAAGCGGTAACAACTCCTACAATTATTCCGCCCAAAATATCTCCCGGATAATGTACTCCAAGATAAATGCGAGAATAAGCATTTATAATCGCCCAAGAGAAAATCCCGTAGGAAAATACTCGGTTACGGAAAACCATGGCAGCGAGTAGCGCCAATCCAAACGAATTAGCAGCGTGAGAGGAAACAAATCCATATCTTCCACTTCTGTAATTATTGACAAGTTCGACCAAGCCTTCCATTTCAGGATCGTGGGATGGGCGGAGTCTTTGTACAGCCCCTTTCAGTACGCCGGATGCAATCTGATCTGCAACGACAACAGTAAGAACCAACCCGACAACAATCCACAATCCTTGGTATTTCCATTTTTTGAAAATCACAAAAAGAAGCGATAAATAGAGCGGAATCCACGTGATTTTCTCACTGAATCCCACCATTATTCCGTCCCAGAAAGCCGGATAGTCGTTGTTAAGAAACAAGAGCCACTGCTTGTCAATATTATCTAAGATTTCTATCATGAATAACTTTTAAGTGGAATGAAAAACTGAATAATATATTTTAGAATTGATAAATGCCCGGTTCAATCAGGATGTCTATATTCGCTCCAGAGTTTTTTCTTCAAGCCAGCCCACCGCTCCATTTTCAAGTGAAATTTCTACCCATGATCCCAGTGTGCTTTTTACACTTACACGTGTACCTTCGTGGAGTTGGAATAAGTTGGTGCCGCTGTCATCAGGGGCGCTTTTGGCTGTCACAGCTCCTGAAAGAATGATTGCGGTATTATGTTTTACGAACTGTTCTTTTCTTTTGGCTGAAAAGTAAAAAGTTGTTGCTGATATTATTGCAGCGATAATTAAGGAATAAAAAGACAACTTTCTCCGGCTTCGTTTTATTGAAAAAAAGAACAACAAAAGGAATCCTAAGAAGACAACAAAGAAAGACAAGCTAATTATTGCCCATTGATTTGATGTAGAGGTATTTATCAATCCGTTTATCCATCTTTTTACAAAAAATGTTGGAGACGTATTGACGTTATCTACCACTTTGCTTTCTGCGATTTGCAAATTGTACGCGGCATCTTTAAAACGTGGATTGATACGTAAAGCACGCTCGTAATTCAAGATGGCTAATCCTATTTCATCTATTTTGTAGTAGCTGTTACCAAGATTGTAATATATCTCAGCCGAAATCCCCGTTTTCAAAATCTCTTCATAGATTTTTACCGCATCGGAGTAATTTCCTTGTTTGTAAAGGTTATTTGCTTGCGCAATACTGTTAGTAGCCAAGGAATCGGATTGAGAATACAGCTGATTACTCAATGAGAAAATTATTACTATAATAAGAAACAATCTGTTCATAAAAAGTTTACATTAAACATACCTGCGCTTACTCGGTAAAAAGAGTTGTAGTTTACCTAAAGTTGGAATTTGAGTTCAATTATCAAATTTTAATTCTGTAAATTCATTTAAGAGTTTTTCAGCAAACTCAACGAATCAATTATATTGTACGTTATAAAGGGGTTTAGGTGTGTTATTTTCTCTTAAAAATCTGCTCAATCACCCCTATCGCATCGGCTGCTCTGTCGTATATGTCTCCCATTTCTTGCTGTCCGGTATTTGGTGCATAGTTAGCAAATTCACAAGTATTTAAGATAGCTTGAATTTCAGTTATCGTAGATTCATCTACATTTGTTTCTTCCAGTTTCGCGCTTATGTTTTCTTTATTCAATTCAGCGACGGGAATTGAAAGCTTATCGGAAAGATAGGTCCATACGGCTTTCATAACTTCTTGATAGAATTGTTGTTTGTTTCCTTCTGATAAGAATTTTTGAGCGTATTTCAGTCTCTTTTGTGCTATTCGATTTGCCCTTTTAGTCTTCATCAGGTTCACGTTAGCATTGTCTTTCAATTTCTTACGCAATAAAACAAATAAAATACCGGCAATCACGATTGGAAGTAAAAACATGATCCAAAATGGCATTGTCCCAAAGAGCGGTCGTTTTTCGGTAACTAATTGAACATTTCCGGTGTAAATGTAGCGAATGTCTTTCGCTATTTCTGTTACATCTTCTTTATTCGTATAATTTCCAACAATAGATTCGCCACCTTCACCTTTGGCTACATCGACAATATAGACAGGGGTTCGAAGTGTCTTATACTTTTTATCCCCGAGATCAAAATAAGAAAGTTCAGCTGAAGGGATCTCAAATTTACCGGTTCTGCGAGGAATGAAAAGATATTCAATGGATTTTGTTCCGGAAACGCCACCGGAACCTGTGTTAAATTGATTTTCAGCTTTTGGGTCATACACCTCAAAAGCATCAGGAAATTTTAAATCAGGATTTTTCAGCAGTTTCATGTTTCCCGTGCCTGAAATCACAACTCTGATTGTTGCCGGTTCGTTGGTTTTGAGATTACTCGTGCTGATAGAAGTATTCATTTCAAAATTACCTACAGCACCTGAAAATGAAGCTGGTTTGCCTTCAATCGGGAGTTGGTTTACGTTAATTCTCGCTCCGGGAGCAGTCAAAGTCTTTTCTACATTGGTGTAACTGTCGAAGAAATCATCAAAAATACTTCTCAGTTGCGCCTCATTTCGCAATCGCAGTAAAGCGGTAAAGTTAGCTTTATCTATCACTATTTCCCCTGTACGTTGCGGGAAAAGAAACGTCTGGTACAGTACTACAGTGCCATAACTTCGACCATTATAGGTTTCTGCAGAAAGTTGCTTGTTAGTAGGCTGCTCAATTTCTTGTTTCAAAAATCCGTTATAATCCGGTAGTCGAATATCAGTAAACTGAGCAATATCAAGCAAGGTATATAATTTATACGTAACTAAAATAGCTTCTTGCTCATATATATTTGATTTAGAGACGATAGTACGTACGAAAATACTTTCGTTAGTTACCTTTTGCGAACTTCCGGACGATGCTGATTCTGGTTGATTTCCACTCTGGATTTGGCCGGGTCTTTGCCGACCTCCTGCACCGGCTTTGTTTGCCTCTTCTACTTTAATGGTCAGTCCGTTTGAATAAACTTTTTCCCCATCGACAGTAATGCTTGCAGGTGGAATTTTGAAAGTTCCGGTTTTCCCCGCTATCAACGTAAATGTATATGTGAGCGATACGGAGCTTTTAGTTTTTCCATTTATCATCTCCCATGAAGTGTTTCTTGATTGGAATGGACCTGCCAAAATTTCAAAAAACTGAAAATCGGGAGCACGTAAGTCATTAGCCGATGCATTTACAGTATAAACGAGCTGAAACGGTGTTTCCATATACACCAAGGAGGGAGCAGAAGCGGAAAACTCTACTTTGCCCTGTGCTTTCATTCCATACGAAACAGTAAGGAAAAAAACGGTTAATATGATTTGAAAATGTTTCATTTGTTTAGACTGCTCAGTCGCAGCAAAGATCATTAGAACAAAAATTCAAAAACAATAGATACTACAATACTGTAAAATTAAAATTTATTTAACCGGACATGTTCCGGCATTTCTTCGGGATTCGCCCTCCCGCCCTAATACTACCAATCCTTATCCACTCTCCTGCTACCGCGTGTTTGCGTTTTTTTTGCTTTTTCCTGCGTATCACGTTCGTCTTGTTCCAACGCATTTAGGATTTGTTGCGCATTTTCTTTTGACATTTGTGGTTGTTGCTGTTGCTGTTCTTGTTGATTGTTTTCCGGTTGTTCTTCAGGCTCGTTCTGTTTTTGATTTTGGTCGTTGTTTTTATTGTCTTTGTTATCTTGATTATCTTGATTTTGTTGATTTTTCAGTAAAGATTGCGCATAAGCTAAATTATAGCGCGTATCATTATCGGCAGGATTATTTCTAAGTGCCATTTTATATGCTTCAATCGCATCTTGTAACTGTCCACCTGCCATAAATGAATTGCCAATATTGTGAAAACCCGTGGCTAATCTTTTTTTGTTTTCTGTCATCGGGACAGCGCTTTTGTATTGTTCAAAAGCTTCTTTATATTTTTCCTGACGAAAAAGCGAATTTCCCAAGTTGTAATTTGCTTCAAATGACTGGTTGTTTTTCTGAAGAGCTTTACGATATTCTATTTCAGCTTCGGTAAATTTCTTGTTGTTATACAATCGATTCCCGGCACGAATATCATCGTTTTCATTCTGTGCAATTACATAAAATGGAATTAAAAACAAAAATGCTACTATTTTGATATTGAGAAATTTCATTAATAATAAAAATAAAAATGCTAAGTTTACAATGTTTTTTTTATTCGTATTTGTATTAGTATTCACTACACGCTTCCTCAAACAAAGTACAGCAAACGCCTGACAGCTATTTGTTTACATCGAATATACGAATACGACTGAACCATTTATTCTTTCTGATAAATACAAAGAATTCAAGAATCATCAGAATAAGAGCCACATAGGCAAACGATTGAAACTGTTCGTTATATTGCGCATAAACTTTTTGTTCTAAATCAGCTTTAGCAAGTGTGTCTAACTGTTTTGTTATGTTTTTCAACGCTGCATCTGTATTGTCGGCACGCACGTAAATGCCATTTCCCTGTCTTGCTATTTCCGAAGCCATCTCTTCATTTAATTTTGATACCACCACATTTCCCGAACGGTCTTTCTTGAAACTTACCGTACCTCCAATCGGAATCGGACCACCTTCAGGACTTCCCATGCCAATTACAAAGACTTTGATACCATTGTTTGCGGCTAATTTTGCAGCTTCTATGGCATTGTCTTCATGATTTTCGCCATCTGTAATCAAGACTATGGCTCTTCCGGCTCCTGTTTGATTCACTCCAAATGACTTGATTGACAAATCGATAGCTGACCCGATAGCTGTACCTTGATACGGCACCATATCAGTATTTATTGACGAAAGAAACATTTTAGCGGCGTTGTAGTCAGTTGTGATTGGCAACTGAACATATGCATCACCCGCAAAGACTACCATTCCCACTTTGTCATCACTCATTCGGTCAATCAATTGGGATAGTATCTGCTTGGCTTTCATCAGTCGGCTCGGTTGTATATCCTGTGTAAGCATGGAATTTGAGACATCCAATGCAATCATTACTTCTATCCCTTTTTTCTTGATATTCTCTTCTTTTGTTCCGAATTGTGGCTGTGCAAGCACAATAACCAATAATGCCGCAGCTAAAAGTTGCAAGTAAAATTTAAATCTCGGACGCGCATAAGACACATTGGGCATTAGAGATTCCAATGTTTTTGGTTGCCCCCAAAGTTTTGTGTTCTTTTTTCGTAAATATTGGGCACGAAAAAAAACTCCTACCAATAAAACTACGGGTATAAACAAAAATAAATATTCTGGATGTGCAAATCGAAACATTTTTTTAGACTTTCAGATTCAAGACTACAAGATTCAAGACTACAAGATTCAAGACTACAAGATTCAAGACTACAAGATTCAAGACTATAAGAGTCAAGACTACAAGATTCAAGACTACAAGATTCAAGACTTTAAGATTCAAGACTACAAGATTCAAGACTACAAGATTCAAGACTATAAGAGTCAAGACTACAAGATTCTACCCATTCAATAAATTAACCAATTAACTATTTATTTAGTTAACCAATTAACCTTTTTAAGGCAGCGACCTTAACCAGCTATTTCTCAACAATACTTCTGTCAGTAAAAATATAAATGCCAGCAAAGCGAAAATGAAATACAATTCACTTTTATTGCTGAATTCCTGTACGTTTATTTTAGTTTTTTCAAGCTGATCGATTTCTTGATACACTTTTCGAAGCATAGCGGTATTTGTAGCTCTAAAGTACTGACCGCCTGTAGTTTCTGCTATTTTCTCCAGGGTTTGTTCATCGAATTCTGACTTCATTTGCTCATATCGAACACCAAAAGGCGTTTGCACCGGCACATTGATCACGCCATGTGAACCTACTCCTATGGCATAAACACGAATTCCAAAAGTTTTTGCAATTTCGGCGGCTGTTATCGGAGCAATATCTCCACGATTATTCGAACCATCGGTCAATAGTATTATTACTTTTGATTTGGCTTTACTCTCTTTGATGCGTGACACAGCATTTGCTAAACCCAAGCCAATAGCGGTTCCATCTTCGATAATACCGTATTTTATACCGGAAAAAAGATTTATTAGAACCGCGTGGTCGGTCGTAAGTGGACATTGCGTGAAACTTTCCGCAGCAAAAACCACCAATCCGATATTGTCGTTTGGTCGAGACTGGATAAAATCTATGGCTACGGTTTTTGCGGCATCCAAGCGATTTGGCCTGAGGTCTTCCGCCATCATCGTACCTGAAATATCCAAAGCCATCATTATATCAATTCCTTCTTTATTTTCGGTTCGCCAGCTTAGCGATGATTGTGGTCTGGCTATTGCCAAAATCAACATTGCTATTGCTAACAACCTGAAAATGAAAGGCAGATGACGCATTCTTAACCGAATAGTTTTCGGCATTTCTTTCATCTTTTTGACAGAAGAAATCTGTATGCTTGCTTCGGATTTCCGTACTTCCCATAGATACCAAGCTATCATTGGAATCAACGCAAGCAACAAAAACAAATATTCGGGATTGTGAAAAGACATCATATAAGCTCCCTATTTTCAAAAAAGTGATTTGAGCAGGGAAATTTTAATATTATAAATTTTTACAAACAAATAATTAATTACAGTTTATCCGACAAACGACTGATCAATTTTAAGAGATTGATTATTTTATGAAACTGTCATTTAAGATAAATCTCAAACCTAAGAGAATGATTAATAGCGTATTCCATACGTCCTTAATGAAAAATAATAAACTATATTCGTATGAAACAGCCATTTAAGATAAGTCTTAAACCTAAGGAAATGATTAATGGCGTGTTCCATACGTCCTTAATGAAAAAAAATAAACTATATTCGTATGAAATAAGTTTGAGCATTCACGCTCCCTTATGTTCTCCTTTAGGATCTAAAGGTTTTACCTCTTCGATTTTAGTTTGATTAACAAATAGATATGCATTCATCAAACTTAAATCATTGTCTGATGGCGATGAATTCCATTTTGCGAATTTAACCAAATCAGCCAAAGTCAGAATCTGTCTCAGTGCAGCAAATGCGCCCGATTTATCGGCTTTCATAAATTGCACATGAGTCAAAATTTCATCCGTTGTCATTTCCATACTGCGGATGTTAAACATTTTCTCAATATAAATCCGAATGATATCGGTTAATTCCGTGTGATATTCTTTTATACGTCCTTGCTGCCATAGTTTTTCATCTTTAAGTTTATCCAAACGACTTAATGCTTCTTCGTGAGCCGGGATGATGACTTTAGTTTTTTCAACTGTAATGATAGGCTTTTTCGTCATAAATCTTCTGATAAAGACAAGCAAAAGGAACGCCAAGCCAATCAACAGCAATACCAATAACGTCCGAAGAAAAAATCTTTTCCAATTAAACGGTGGCTTATAAACCGGCTTAATATCAGCTAATTGTAGTGAAGCAGTATCAATCACAAAAGGCTGTATAACTCTAATCGACAGCGAATTAGACCACACGGTATCTCCATTTACAACGAAAGGAAACTCTCTGATATAAACCAACGAATCTTCAAAAGAAGTAACCGTATATTTTGAATTAACCTGGATTTCACTATCTGAAATAGCGACAGAATCCAATTTAGCCTGTTCCACAATTTCGATATTTCCTACAATGGTATCAGAAAAAATCGGGAAATGCACATTCAGGTTCTTATCTTGAGTTACTTCAAATGTGAGGGCTGTTTGATTTCCGATCCACATTTGAGCAGAATCTATTCTTGCTTTCACTGAAACCGACTGAGCTTCTAAGCCGAATGTCATTACGCCTGAGAGCAATAGTCCTATAACAAGACAGGACTTCGTGTTCGCGTATAAACCGATTTCAGATAGTATGGAAACTATGTTTGAAAAAATGTTCTTCTTCATAAATACTACGCTCTCAATCTAAATAATTTCATTAAAGCTTTTACATAATCATCATTTGTGCTCATCGAAACCGAATCAACACCTGATTGCTTAAAGATCTTCTGAATCTGCAGCTGACGTTCGTTCCATTGATGCTTGTATGATGTGCGAAGACGCTTGTCTGCTGTGTCAACCCACAGCCGTTCGCCGGTTTCTGCGTCTTTCATTTTTATTAATCCCACGTTTGGTAATTCCGCCTCGCGTATATCGTATACTTGCAATGCGGCAATGTCATGCTTGTTGTTGGCAATAGACAATGTGCGTTCAAAACCGGTGTCCATAAAGTCTGAGATGACAAACGCGGTAGAACTTTTCTTAATGGCATTCGTAAAATACTTTAATGCCCCTGCAATATCAGTTTGGTTGCTTTCAGGCTTGAATACTAACAACTCTCGAATAATGTGGAGGACATGTTTTTTTCCTTTTTTAGGTGGAATAAATTTTTCCACTTTATCCGAAAAGAAAATTGCACCCACTTTATCGTTATTTTGAATGGTAGAAAACGCCAAAGTAGCAGCAACTTCTGTAATAATATTCTTTTTGAATTGCTGTGTGGTACCAAAATCTAAACTCCCCGAAACATCGACTATAAGCATCACTGTCAACTCTCGCTCTTCTTCGAAGACTTTAATAAACGGGCGTCCGAAACGAGCGGTTACGTTCCAGTCAATGGCACGTACATCATCGCCATATTGATATTCTCGCACCTCTGCAAAGGTCATTCCACGACCTTTAAAGGCAGTGTGATACTCTCCGGCAAAAATATTTTGCGAGAGACCGCGTGTTTTAATCTCAATCTGACGTACTTTTTTTAGTAACTCGTTAGTCTCCATTGTTTTAGCTACAAGCTTAGTGTACTGTTTCGTTTCTTATGTCTATACTTCGGGGCTGTTTATATAAAAAATATATCACTTTAGATTCATGATTTTCAGCTTATTACAGCAATCTGTCATTCTTAATCACGGAACTTCCACTATGTTCAGGATGTCTGTAATGATCTCTTCAGCAGTCAGGTTGTTGGCTTCAGCTTCGTAGCTCAAACCAATTCGGTGACGTAAAACATCATAACAAACAGCTCTCACATCTTCCGGTATCACATATCCACGACGCTTGATAAAAGCATAAGCTCTGGAAGCTAAAGCTAAATTAATGGAAGCTCGAGGCGATGCACCAAACGCGATCATCTCCTTCATTCCTTCAAGCTTAAAATCCTGTGGATAACGAGTTGCAAATACGATGTCAATTATGTATTTCTCGATTTTTTCGTCAATGTAAACCTGGCGAACCACATCACGGGCATCGACAATATCTTGAGGGGATAAAACAGGCGTAACTTTAGGAAGCTCTTTTTCCAAATTATACCTTATAATGAGCTTTTCTTCTTCTTTTTTCGGATAATCAATCACCACTTTCAGCATAAAACGGTCAACTTGAGCCTCAGGAAGTGGATATGTCCCTTCTTGTTCGATTGGATTTTGGGTAGCAAGAACCATAAACGGCTCTTCAAGCGGATAAGTTTTATCTCCAATCGTAACCTGACGCTCTTGCATAGCTTCGAGAAGCGCACTTTGTACTTTTGCCGGAGCACGGTTGATCTCATCAGCTAAAATAAAATTGGCGAAAATCGGACCTTTGCGAATATTGAATTCTTCCTTTTTCTGGCTATAAATCATTGTTCCGATTACATCGGCAGGCAATAGATCAGGTGTAAACTGAATTCGACTGAAATCGGCTTTTATTAAATCAGACAAAGTCTTAATAGCTAATGTCTTAGCCAATCCCGGAACACCTTCCAAAAGCACATGTCCATCAGAAAGCAGTCCAATCAGAAGCGAATCAACTAAGTGTTTTTGACCGACAATTACCTTATCCATTCCCATAGTAATGGAATCAACAAACGCACTCTGGCGCTCTATTCGCTCGTTAAGTTCTTTAATATCAACCATTTTAATATATATTGTTATGGAATTTTTATTTTAATTTTGGAAAACAAAAATACAATTAATTCAAATGTTAAATTGCACTTTTAATAACTATTAACCTGAATTTAGGATAAGTTAAAACAAAACCGTCTGTACTTCGGGGAATCAAGTGCCAAGGGTATTTGACAATGATAAGGAATAAGAAGAAATGATTCTTTGAATGAACATCTGTCTTTTACTTCAAACGAGGTGTTTCAAGTGAATGGTGTGACATGCTAAAACACCTGCGGTTTCGGTTCGTAATCTACTATTTCCAAGTGATATGGGAGCATAGTTGTTATGCCGAGCCAGTTCAATTTCCTCTAAGCTAAAATCGCCCTCTGGACCGATCATTACGATATAGTCATTCTGTTTCTTAATGGCTTGTTGAAACGTAACTTTCTCATTATCATAACAATGAGCAATAAACATCTGGGTGGCAGAATAGTTTTTTATAAATTCATTAAAACTGCAAACGGGATTGAGCTTCGGGAAAAGCGCTTTATAGGATTGTTTCGAAGATGAGACTATTATTTTTTCTATTCGTTCCGGTTTGATGACTTTTCTTTCAGAATATCGACAGATTATCGGTGTTATTTCATGAATTCCAATTTCTGTGCACTTTTCAACAAACCACTCGAATCGATCTATGTTTTTTGTAGGAGCAATGGCGATATGGATTCGAAAATCGTTTTTCCCAAAATCACTGATTTTCTCAAGTGTTTCAAATTCACAGTGTTTCGGGTGCGGATTTGTTATTATCGCTTTGTATAATCCGCCTACTCCATCTACAATTTCAATCTTGTCGCCGGTTTTTAACCGAAGTACACGAACGGCATGAGCACTTTCTTCTTCCGAAAGTATATGCTCTGTTTCCACACTTGGCGAGTAAAATAAATGCATTATACGTCAACCCCGATTAAGGGACAAAATTATAATTAAACGAACTATATTTTAGAATAGAAGAGCTTGAAAAAATTCAAGAAAACTCTCATCATATCACATTTCTGAGTATCACATTATGGATTAAGAGCATCTGTATCTGTTCTCCATATTTCCCAAGCAGCTTCTGCTTGCTCTACCAACATTTTCTCTCCATTCATGGTCTTAGCTCCCTTTTCTTTTCCTTTTTTTAAAAACAAAGTTTCTGAAGGATTGTAAACAACATCAAATAAGAAATGTTCTGAATTCAAATATTCATAAGGTATAGGCGGACATTCGTCAATATGAGGAAATGTGCCCACGGGAGTAGTGTTTACCACTATTGAATATTCGCTTAAAATACGCCTATCTATGTCTTTGTATGACAGCTGATTATGCTTCGGATTCCTGGATACAAATTTTGTTTCAATTCGCATTTCATTCAATCCGAAATTAATGGCTTTTGAAGCTCCTCCGGTTCCAAGAATTAAAGCTTTTTTGTGTTTTTCATTTAAAAACGGTTGAATTGATTTCGAAAAACCAATGACATCTGAGTTGAATCCTTTCAACTTTAATTCAGCCTCGTTCCTGATAAATTTGATAACATTCACCGCCCCGATTTTAGCTGCATTCTCATCTAATTCGTCCAAGTATGGGATTACTTGCTCTTTATAGGGTATGGTAACATTTAATCCGGCAAGATTCGGGATCTCCAACAGTTCAGGAAATTTTGCAATCGATTGAATTTCATAAAGTTCATACTTACAATCAATCGATTCGTTGATAAATTTTTCTGAAAAATATTTCTTTGAAAATGAATGACCCAAAGGATAACCGATTAGACCGTACTGTTTCATAAGCTTTCTATCACTCTAAAATGGGTGTTGTAATGTGTTTTTAATTCAACTATTTGAAGAGTTTCCGTTAAAAGCAGGAAATTAGAAGTCCAATCACTTCAAAAGTTGAAAAATCAACTTTCCAATTAGTCGCAGACCTTTGGAATAGTTATAAGGCGAATTAATAATTAGAATTTAACAGCTCTACCTCTAAAGTGGGGTTATTATTCATAAAAGCATGAAGTGTTGAAAACAATACTCGAAAATATTTCAGAAACACATTGAATAACAGGCTTTTAACCCTTCACTCCATACGGGTTAGATGACAATAACTATTGTGCTTGACCAATTATCATCTTAAACTTTTCTTTTGCATCCGGACAAAATTCCAAAAACAATTTCGCCGCATCTAAGTTTCGGTGAATAGCTAATTCTAAGAATGTTGCAGTTTTCACAAAATCTCCTATATAATACGTTGCTACAGCAATGAACAGTTCAATAAACTCCAAAGTTGGATCATAGCTATATGCTAATTCATAGTACTTTAACGCTGTGTTAAAATCGGCATTGTCCATATAAATGTTTGCCATTGCAAGCAACGAATCAGGCTGGTTCGGATCGATACTGACCGCTTGATGATAAGCTTCAAGCGCTTTTTGGTATTCTCCGAGTCCAATTTTTGCTTCTGCCAGATAAATCCAGGCATCAGCCATTTCGTTGTTCATTTTCAGCGCTTCATAGATATACTCTAAACTCTCTTCAAATTGCTCCAATTCCAACAAGGATACCGCAATACCGATCAACGCTTCGTAATTGTCTTTCATCTCTGCATAAGACATCTTATAGTAATAAAGCGCCTTCGCGAAATTCTCAATTTTTTCAAAACTTTCGCCGATATAAAGCCAAACCTGCCACTTCTCTTGAACGGTTTCAGCATACTCTACATAGATATTAATGGCTCTGTGGTACTGTCCAAGCTGGTAATACGCGTGCGCTTTCTGAAAAAGAGCTAAATTGTCGCTATCGTTTATTGCCAACGCGTAATCATACGCTTCGATGGCTTCTTCGTAATTTTTCAGCAGGAAATGAACTTGACCGAGATTGAACCAAGCTTCATTTTGGTAGGAATCAATATCAAGTATCCGCTTGTAAGTTAGCAGTGCATCTTCAAACAAAGTTTTTTGTTCCTGACAAAACGCTATATCAAATAATAAATCCAGATTTTTGGGGTTGTACTCCTCACCTATTTTGAGTATTTCTAAAGTAAGGTCAAATTCTCTTGCACTCATGAAAACTACAGCCAATTCAACACAAAGAGTGTCAATATCATCTGTTTCATTTTCAATCAATTCACGAGCGAGCTCAAACGCTTCCTGTGTTCTTTCAAGTTTTACAAACGCTTCAATTTTCAGGTAAATAATTTCCGGATCGGAATCTTCAATAAGATGGGATAATATACGCAATGCTTTACTTGTATCGCCTGTAGTAAGGTAAATTTTGGCGCGTTTCAAATCCAGAGCGCTACTGGAAGGATGAAGTCTTTTTCCTAATTCTACAGCGAGTAAAGAGTCTTTTGTGCGTCCGAAAGCAAGATAATACTCCACAATGCGCTCCATTTCTTCAACATCGAAATATCCCGAATCGGCTCCGGTCAGGTACTTTTCATACCGCGAAACCAACTCGGCGGAGTCATCGTCTAAAAAGAATGAAAAATTACGTGGCATAACTAAATTTTTTGCAAAATTAATACATATTTCCAAATAGGGACTTTATATGAAGAAAAGTTATAAACAATTAAGAAATATGTATGAGGCAAATGTGGAATGTGAGTCGAATTTCTTGGTTATATTTTTAGCAAATCAATGGTCGAATTCACCAACTTTTTTGTCATCTTATTTCAATTTTCTAATATTATAAAGTATCTTTGCACTTTAAAAATATTATTAAACTATGTCAGAATTTCGTTTTAGAGCAGTTGAAGAAGCTTCAAAAAGACTACCGATAGAGGTAGAATCTCCCGGTAAACAAACATCCGAATATTACGGAAACAAGGTGTTTGATCGCAAACAAATGGCAAGATACCTTTCGAGAACAACGATGAAAATTATTACAGATGCTATAGATGAAGGTAAAACTTTGCCTCGGGAAGTCGCGGAGCATGTGGCTGTGGGGATGAAGCAATGGTCTATGGAAATGGGTGTAACGCATTATACGCACTGGTTTCAGCCATTAACTGATGGTACTGCAGAAAAACACGATTCGTTTATTGACTATGCTGATGTACCGGGTGGAGATATTATTGAAAAATTTTCAGGTAAACTCCTGGCACAGCAAGAACCCGATGCATCAAGTTTCCCGAGCGGAGGCATTCGAAATACCTTTGAAGCGCGAGGATATACTGCCTGGGATCCATCTTCGCCTGCATTTATCGTGAACGATACGCTTTGTATTCCTACGGTTTTTATATCCTATACCGGTGAAGCTCTGGACTATAAGACTCCGCTGTTGAAGGCACTCTCGGCTGTTGACAGGGCTGCCGTGGACGTTTGTAAATTGTTTGACTCAAGTGTAAAAAAAGTCAACTCATTTCTTGGTTGGGAACAAGAGTTTTTCTTGGTTGATACGGCGTTATACCACGCTCGCCCCGACTTGAAACTGACCGGAAGAACACTTATGGGACATGAAAGCGCAAAGAATCAACAGCTTGAAGATCATTACTTTGGAGCCGTTCCGCTACGTGTCGCGGCTTTTATGCGTGAGGTCGAATTCGAAGCTTACAAGTATGGAATTCCATTAAAAACACGCCACAATGAGGTAGCTCCCAATCAGTTTGAAATAGCGCCAATTTATGGAGAAACAAATTTAGCTATCGATCAAAACTTGCTGGTAATGTCTATAATGGATAAAATTGCCACAAAGCATCATTTCAAACTTTTACTCCACGAAAAACCATTTGCAGGAGTAAACGGCTCCGGAAAGCATAACAACTGGTCGCTCGGTACAGATACCGGTATAGGGCTGTTTACACCCGGGAAAACGCCGAATGAAAACTTAATGTTTATCACTTTCATTGTAAACGCGATGATGGCGGTTTATAAAAATAACGCGTTGCTAAAAGCTTCGATTATGACGGCGAATAACGCGCACCGATTAGGAGCGAATGAAGCTCCCCCGGCTATCATTTCCGTTTTTCTTGGAAGTCAGATCTCCTCCGCATTGGATAAAATTGAAAACAGCTCTGAAGATGACGACATTACGGTGGAAGAATTACAAAAAATGAAACTCGGAGTTGCTCATATTCCTGAAGTTTTGATTGATAATACAGACAGAAACCGCACCTCTCCATTTGCGTTTACCGGCAACAGATTTGAATTCAGAGCAGTAGGTTCTTCAGCGAATTGTTCGACCGCCATGATTGTTTTGAACTCCGTAATGGCTTATCAATTAGTAAGTTTCAAGAATGAAATTGATAAAAAAATGAATAGCGGCTTGAAAAAAGAGGAAGCGATTTACGAAACTTTACGATTATACATCAAAGAGAGTAAAGCTATTCGTTTTGATGGAAACGGCTACAGCAATGAGTGGAAAGAAGAGGCTGAGAAGCGTGGTTTAGATTGCGAAACGAGTGTTCCGTTAGTGATTGATAATTATACTTCAGAAAAAACGCTGAAAATGTTCGAGTCCATTGGAGTGATGAACGAGCGCGAACTTGAAGCGAGAAATGAGGTAAAATGGGAAACCTACACGAAGAAAATTCAGATCGAAGCGCGTGTATTAGGAGATTTGTCTATGAATCACATTATCCCGGTCGCAACAAAATATCAAACCTCTCTGCTTGACAATGTGTATAAGTTAAACTGCGTTTTTGAATCAGAAAAAGCGAAAGTTCTCAATGAGCATGATATTGCTCTGATTGAGGATATTGCAGTACATATTTCAGGTATCAAAACCAACGTTGACGCTATGGTTGAGGCTCGGAAAATAGCAAATCGGATCGAAAATATTCGTGAAAAAGCTATTGTTTATCATGATACGGTTTTGCCGTTTTTTGACATCATACGGTATCATATTGACAAGTTAGAGCTTATCGTTGACAATGAAATGTGGCCGCTGCCGAAGTACAGGGAATTGCTTTTTGTGAGTTGATTTAACTGTCGGATCTCTTGTCGTGCCATGTCCCTTTGACATCAAGTTAAACCGATTCTAATATGACAAAACTTGAAAAAATATTAGAACAATATGAAGATTTTGAGCTTGCATTTTTAGTTAAGTATAAATTCAACTCGTACCTTGAAACTTCGAAACAAGCAATTACTTCAGAGCTTTCAAAAAGGGAATTAACCAAAGAAAAACTTGAAAATCTCATTGCCAAGTACGAGCATCAAAGATTTCATGACAGCCTGCTGAGATGCCCAAGGTGTTTTTCGACTAAAATAGGGAAAGATTCTGTTGTTTTTTGGAATACGTACGGCAGAATCGGACTTGCAGATAATATTGCGGTTTTTGACGGCATGAGAGGCAAAGAAACTTACAAAGAAAAACTAACTTGCATGGTATGCGACTTCGTAATTAACGACCCAAACAGTGGCGGATTAATTGCTTTGTCAGACGCAGTTTCAAGATTTTTTCAGAAAATATGGGAAAATATTACCAATAAAAACAGACATTGACTTAACAAAAAAACTCTCGAATTTTTTCGAGAGTTTTTTTATTTTCTTAAAAACATCCGTGTCATCTAACTGAACGGAATAGTAAGAGTTATTATTCCTGATTCAGCGTTACACGTTTGAAATCAGTTGCTGTAGCATTATTAGCTTTCAGGTAATTAGCAACTGAAACTTTGCTGTCTTTGATAAACGCTTGCTCAAGAAGAGTAGATTCTTGGAAGAATTTATTCAAACGGCCTTCAGCGATTCTATCCAGCATGTTTTCTGGTTTTCCTTCTTGACGTGCTTTTTCACGACCAACTTCCAACTCAGTGTCAATCACTTTTTGCGGAACAGAAGTTCTATCCAAAGAAACAGGATTCATAGCTGCTGCCTGCATAGCGATATCGCGAGCAACTTGATTGTCAACATTTTCCTCAGCAAAAGCCGCGATGGTAGCCAGTTTGTTTCCCGGGTGAATGTATGAAACTACAGTGTTTCCTTTAACAAACTCGTAGTAATCAAGTTCCATTTTTTCGCCGGTAATACCGGAACGCTCTGTAACTAAATCTGCAATTGTGCGGCCATCCATTGTCAATGCTTTCAAGGCATCCAATGATTCCGGTTTTTCAGCTATTGCTTTATCCAAAATGCTTTGTGTCAAGGCGATAAAATCTTCGTTTTTAGCCACAAAGTCAGTTTCGCATTTTAATGCCAATACAGCTGCGAATCCATTTTCAGCTTTAGCCAAAACACAACCTTCTGACGCTTCACGATCGCTTCTTTTTGCCGCGATAGCTTGTCCTTTTTTACGTATAATTTCTATTGCTTTATCAAAATCGCCGTTGGCTTCGGTAAGTGCATTTTTACAATCCATCATACCTGCGCCAGTCATATTACGCAGTTTTGATATTTCTGCCATTGTTACTGCCATAGTAGTAAGAAAACCCCTACCCCTTTCTTTATGTGGGGAATAATATCGGATTTTTTTTAATTTATTTTATTTGTTAAACTTTTTTAGACCAAAATTACGCTCCGTTGTAAACGAGCGTAATTGGCGCTATAAATCTCAAAAATTCAGATCCCGAAACCAGTTACTCAATACTATTTCGTTCAGGTTTCGGTCTTCTGTATTCTAACTTTTATTCTTCTTCTTTGGCAAATTTCTCAACCACGTTTGCTTTCAACGCATCTTCATCCTCTTTTTTAGTTCTTGGTCTTTTTGAAACACGTGATTTACGTTCTTTTACTTCAGGAGCTTCAGCTGCTTCGGTGTCTATTTTCTCAACTTTACGCTCTTCCGCGCCTTCTTGAATTGCTTCACAAATTGCATTGAGAATCACTTCCACTGATTTTGTAGCATCATCGTTAGCCGGAATTACGAAATCAATGTCATTTGGATTGGAGTTGGTATCCACAATTCCAAAAATAGGAATTCTAAGTTTTTGAGCTTCTTTAACAGCAATGTGCTCTTTCATCACATCAACCACAAAAATAGCTGAAGGCAAACGGGTAAGGTCAGCGATTGAACCTAAGTTTTTCTCAAGCTTTTCGCGCTGGCGAGTGATTTGAAGTTTCTCACGTTTTGAGATATTTTCAAACGTACCATCAGTCTGCATCTTGTCTATATTCGACATTTTTTTGATAGCCTTACGGATTGTAGGGAAGTTTGTCAACATACCGCCTGCCCAGCGTTCTGTAATGTAAGGCATACCTACTGAAACTGCTTTTTCAGCAACAATATCTTTCGCTTGTTTTTTTGTGGCAACGAATAGAATCTTGCGTCCCGATTTAGAGATTTGCTTGGCCGCCGCAGCTGCTTCATCTATTTTTGCAACTGTTTTATGAAGGTCAATGATATGAATACCATTGCGCTCCATAAAAATGTAAGGAGCCATTGCAGGGTTCCATTTGCGTTTTAAGTGCCCAAAATGACAACCTGCTTCTAATAATTGTTCGAAATTTGTTCTTGACATTTTTGTTTGTTTTAATTTGTTTACTTTCTTTTTAATTCTTGAGAAATTTTAGAATCAACCGCTGAGTAGTAAGCCCCCTCTAAATCTCCCCCGCAAGGGGAAACTTTTGCCGAGTGCAAAATCTCAACAGTTTAGATACTAAACTAAAGATATTTACAATTTACGATTTTAGATTTACAATTGAATTAATTTTCGAAAAGCAATCGTAAATTGTATATCGTAAATCGCAAATTAAAGTGTATTAACGTTTTGAGAATTGGAATCTCTTACGTGCTTTCGGTTGTCCCGGTTTTTTGCGTTCAACTTGACGCGGATCACGAGTCATGAATCCTTCAGCTTTCAGTTTTTTCTTGTCTTCCGGATTGATTTTAACCAATGCACGTGCAATCGCCAAACGCAATGCTTCGGCTTGTCCGTTATATCCTCCTCCATCAAGATTTACTTTGATATCGTATTTTTCAGCTACACCAAGTTTATTAAGCGGCTGTTTTACAATATATTGCAACATTGGTGATGGAAAATAATTGGTAAGTTCACGTTTGTTAATTGTAATTTCTCCTTTTCCTTCACTTACGAAAATGCGAGCGATAGCTGCTTTTCTTCTTCCTAATGCATTTATTACTTCCATATGCTATTTAAGTGAGTTTAAATCGATTTGTTTTGGTTTTTGCGCTTGCATGTTGTGCTCGGGACCTGCAAACACGTATAAATTATTGAGAATTTTAGCTCCGAGTCTGTTTTTTGGCAGCATCCCTTTTATAACTTTACGAATAAGCATTTCAGGACTTTTGTCCATCAAATCTTGAGGAGTATATTCTCTTTGTCCCCCCGGATATCCTGTGTGGCGCAAATATACCCGACCAGTCCATTTATCACCTGTCAGACGTACTTTATCGGCATTGACAATAATTACATTATCACCACAGTCAACATGAGGCGTGAAGTTTGGTTTGTATTTACCACGAAGTATTTTTGCTACTTTCGAGCCCATACGTCCCAACACTAAATCGGTAGCATCTATCACTACCCATTCTTTCTGCACGGTTGCTTTATTGGCAGAAATTGTTTTATAACTTAATGTATCCACTATTTATTAAATATTTATAGTATTAATAATTCGGTCTTTTCAATTTGAAATACCACTAAAATGAGAGAGGCTAATCGGCACACTATAGGATATTTAGCTCAAATTTCAACAGACTATTTACCGGGATAATAAACGGAGTGCAAAGATACTGCTTTTGTTTTAATCTGCAAAAAGAAATGTATAGAATCTTTACGCAAAAAGAAAAGGGCTAATTCTTATTTTGATGCGCTAGGTATTTTCAATTATCTTTGCATCATGACAACAGACTTAACCCAATTATTAGTTCCCTCAGATATACTGGAACATTTTGATTACGAATACTACGAAGAAA
>JAAYIT010000165.1 GCA_012523295.1 Porphyromonadaceae bacterium
AAAAAAGGTTATCTCATTTGATTTGCCACTTTGATTGATGTAGAACTTCTTGAGTTTCCCAATGCGGAAGAATGTTACCAATGCATCATCTTCTAATTTTTCTTTTTTGAAACCTGAACGGGCTTTCTTTGGCAGGTGCTTTATTTTGTCAAACAGTTCGGGATGGTCATCTCTGATTTTTCGCATCAGTTCCAAATACTTCAATTCAGAATCACCTTCACCATCTTCGCCAGTATATGCGGTTTTGCTATTCAGCGTGTTGAATAGTTCCTGACTTCCGAATTCTTCACCATCACTCAAGTATTTGGCATCTTCTCCCAAAATGTCGTGGAACATCTGGATTTTGTTGGTGATGTTTACTTCCAATCCTAAATGTTCATCAGATTGGGTAGTAGGGAAGAAGTTGAAAATATGCACCTTCGGGAATTTGCTACCCAAACGATTTACACGACCTACACGTTGCAATACCCTTGTCGGATTCCAAGGCAAATCATAATTCACCAATACATTAGAACGATGTAAGTTGATACCTTCAGCCAACACATCTGTTGCAATCTATATTTTTAAGTTGTCAGCCTGTTCCTTTCCTTTACGATTGGGGTCGTAATTGGCGGTTATTAAATCTCTTGAAACCGTATGATTGGAAGTTAATTTTTTATCCGTATGTCTTCCGCCAGTGCTGGAATAAAACATTACCTGTCCAGGGAATTCATCAATCAATGCTTCGTAGATGTAATCACCCGTTTCTTTTGATTCGGTGAATACCACCAGTTTGTTGCTTTTAAGAGCTTTGGTTTCTTTTAAGTCACGGATAAACTGTTCTAGTTTAGGGTCAGAATCAACTTTTGCCCAAAGCTTTTTTATCTCTTTCAGAATTTCTAAATCAAATTCCAGTTTGGTAACAAACTCTTTTCTAAAATCCTTTGAATCGTACTTGTGGGCTTTTTCATCTTCAACAAAAGCTTCTAATTTCTCTATATTGTCGCTTTCAATAAGGTCGTATACATCCACTTTTTTGCTGATGTAAACTGTACCATTGTGGTACATTTCAATGAATTTTTCATAAGAGATAATGAAGCGGTCAACACTTTGACGAAAAGCGTGGAAACTACTTTCCAAACGTTTTACCAAAGTACCTTTCATAAAGCCACCAACATTTCGTTGCTGTTGCTTTTCAAATTCACTCAACGCTTTGTTCCCAATATAATAAAGCAAAGGTGTGTATCGGGCATAGGTAAACTCAGCTAATTTTTTGATTGTTTCAATGAATGTTTGTTCCAATTCGCCTTCATACTCATAAACAATCTTTTGAGGATTATCTAAGTCAGGAAAGGTTAATCCCTGCATTTGCATATCCTGCTTGAAATAGGTCATTACATCTTTACGAGTTCTGCGAACCATCACATAACGAAGAATGCTGTTTCGGATATCATCAGAAACTTCTTTGATTAGCTTCTTGTAATCAGGGTCGGTTTTTTCGAGCTTGTTGAGCTTAGTCCTAAATCCTGCGAAGTATTTTTCAAGATTTGGTATTCCGGGAATCGTGGAGTTTTTCGGTGCTTGGGAGAGTTTTAATTGTGCAAAAATGTCGTCAACAGTATTGTTCAACGGTGTTGCCGTTACCAAGATAACTTTCTTGCCACGACAGATGTCAAGCAGATTGGCATATGACTGAGTATTTTCATTTCGGAAGCGGTGTGCTTCATCGACAACAATGTAATCGTAACGTTCTAAGCCCTTTTTGATGATGTGTTCCAACTTACCTAAAGATTCCACTTCAAAACTTCTGATACCAAAATCAAAAAGAGAATCTTTCCAGTAGTCTTTCAACACAGGTGGACAAATTACAAGCG
>JAAYIT010000166.1 GCA_012523295.1 Porphyromonadaceae bacterium
GGGCATGAACTCCGGGCTTTGATGCTTGGCGGATTTGAGCTTGATGAACGCAAACCGGTCTATCCTTCGGGGATAAAAAGCAGATACACCCTTGCAGCAGACGGCAGCCTCAAAAATGTGGAGTTATTCACTGAGGAGGGCGCTCCGCTGGACTTGAACAAAAGTTATTCGGTCGCCATGAACGGATATGCAGCCACTGTATATGATTATGAGCATAATGACCCAGGCACTGGACTTTTCCGTCCAACAGCCGAGAGTATGATTGATTATTTAAAAGAATTAAAAACAATTCCAAGTTACCGCGGTGAAAAGCGCGTGGAAATTGCAGGAAATTAGTTCTTGTTAAATAAATTTCAGAAAGTCAATCAATCATTTAAATACTTTCTATTAACATGTTAAATTCAAAAATTATGAGTCCAGAAGAATTAGGAGTTGAAATTGGAAAACTTTGCGCTGAAGCATTTGATTTCATCTATGAACAGTTTAAAGACCAGCCAGAAATCAATGATGAACTTAAAAAGAAGTTTAGCGCAGAACGGGAACGGATTTTCAGCCGGCTTGTCCCGCTGATTAAACAACAGCAGCAACTCAGTGAAGAGGGGATTACTGAATGTAATATGAACGCCGGAATAACTGTGGCTGAATCCATACCGGACATGGAGGAAAAATCAATAGAATTGTTAGAAACAATTGGCAATCTTGAAAATGAACCGGATCAGACTTTTCTGATGGATGTACAAAGTCTCTACATGATTTTATCATTTTTAGATATGGAAGAGATGCAACAAAATGCCCCTGAACTCTTAAAATACGTAGGGTTCTAAAAATAGCGCCTCTGAGAGCCTCCTCAAATCCCCCGCTAACTACCGGGCAGTTAGAGGGGGCTTTCATAATTTTAGCACAGGATTAGTGATTGAGGTTCCCGAAATTGCCTTTTGAAATAATGAAAATGAAGAATTATACCTATGAGGCCGATTGAAATTGCTTTGATTTTAATTTCAGGAGTATGGATAGCCTGCAGTAGTACCACTATCAAAAACAAATCTGAAAAATCTGACTGTCCGCAACCCACAGGTATTTGGCGTGGTGAATCAGTTGAAGAAGAGCGTCATATTTCCTCTTCTGATTCCAATAATAATGAAGAAGACAATCCGCTTGAGGTTGAAATTTTGAGTTATACGGTCAATGAACTAAAGCAACGTTTAGGCAAAGCTCAGCCGGAAAATATCAAAGATTTATTTTTGCTTTTACCGGATGATTTGGCTTTTGGGTTTTCTCTTGATGAACGAAAACAGATGCTTGATGGTGAAAAAGTGGGTGGAGGCGTGGAAATGGGTATTGGAGATTTGGATTTGAAAAATCACTACCTCAATTTTCAAGGGAATTATACAGGTAATTGGGAGATGTGCACCAATAGAAAGGATGATTTCTGGCTATTTGCTGTTAATTATCACGAGTGTGGTCAATATTGCTCTACGCAGTACGCTAAAATGCTTTCTTACGAAAACGGAGTAATCAAAGAATTAAGATATGCCAATCTTGCAGGCTATCAGGATTTGTGGCCTGAGTTGTTTTTTGATTTTTCAAAATTGACAGATGAACAGACTGAGTTTGTAAAAGAAGAGTGGGACAAATTCAATAGTGAAGATTTTGAGACGCATATTTTGTTCAATCTTCCAAGAGATGGTAAAATTATAACGATGTATATTGATCAGCTCTTTTTTGAAGAGATGTTGTTGCCCTATGAAGCATTTAAATCGGTGGAAAATGAACTGTGGGATTGAGAGGTTAGTTGCTTTCGCCCTTTCAGGGCTTCTAATTGACCTTGTCAATTTACGTAGGGCGAACTTCGAGAACCTATGCTACCAATGCCCCACGCTGATGCTTCAAGCCCTTCGGGCTAATTTGAAAAATAAATATACTAACGCCAACGGCGTTCAAGCATTAGCATAGGGCATCGCCCTATGGAATGGAATAAATAGTAAACAAAAGCCCTGAAAGGGCATAATAATAAAAACAAAAATGAAAAAAACAATTATATTCTTTATCCTTGTTTTTTCAATGCAATTCATTGTTGCACAACAAAAAATAGAAGACGCATTCTCTTACCTCACCTGGATTGATCCGGAAGAAGGAAGCGAATATTCATTGAAAAGTCTTTTTGGATATGAGCCGTCTGTTTTCACACGCATTCAAAAACGAATAGAGGACTTGCCCAAAAATGATGTGTGTTATGCAGAGGAAAATGATATGGATTTTGTTCTTGTTGGTCGTTATAAAAATGCAAGTATGAAACAAGCGGTGAACATTCTTTTTTCACCAGGACCAAGTACAGATCCAACCTTTTATATTACAGATGAGAACAATCATCTTGTTTGGGAATTTTTAACTGAAAATGTGTGCATCAACGCATCAGGTGTGATTTATACGTCGGGAAACTTAAATAAAATGTTTGATGAGCGTTGCAAGTTTCAGTTGAAAAACACATTTGTTGAGGAAGTGAAACAACCGTACCTATATGTTGGCATCAAAGATAAACTCTTGAAACCGGTGAAGCTTTACAGTCAAAAATCGGGTGGGGAAGTGGTGGCAACGCTTCCGGCGGGATATGAAATAGAGGTGCTGTTAAGTGAGGATTATCAAAAGTTGGGTAATGAGTTTGAGATATCAAGAAACTATCAAGTTCGTACTGCATTTGGATTGGTAGGATGGCTTCGACTGACAGACGACGATACTTATTATATGGACCCTGTTGTTAAAGGCTTGGGATATTATGGGGATTGAGTGAGAACAGAATCAGTTTTTTGAAAACCAAACAACTACAAATAAAAAATGAATATGAAAATAATTATTGAAAAATTTGTTGCTTTCGCCCTTTCAGGGCTTTATTTGATTACGTCATTTTACGTATGGCGTTGCCCCACGCTGATGCTTTAAGCCCTTCGGGCTTAATTTGAAAAATGGATATACTAACGCCAACGGCGTTCAAGCATTAGCATAGGGCATCGCCCTATGACATAGAATAAATGTCAAACAAAAGCCCTGAAAGGGCGCAAGCAAAATGTAATTTATAACAACATAAATTCTAAGAGCAAAATTTTTTAAAATTGGAATAGAAATAAATTTGAAAAGAATAAACGATTAAAACAATCACTCCAACGCCAACGGCGTTTAAGCAATAGCATAGGGCATCGCCCTATGGCATAGAATAAATAGTAAACAAAAGCCCTGAAGGGGCGTAAGCAAATAAATATTATGGCTCAATCGTTATCAAGAGTTTACGTACATATTACATTAAGTACAAAACACAGGCATCCCTTTATCGACGACAATATTGAAACACGCCTTTTTGAATATGTCGGTGGAATTTGCAAAAATCTTGAATGCAATCCAATAATTATTGGTGGACATAAGGATCACATTCATATCTTGTGTTTGCTTTCAAGAAAAATATCACAAAGCAAGCTGCTTGAAGAGATAAAGAAAAATTCATCTAAATGGATAAAATCGGTTGATACTAAATACAAGAATTTTTATTGGCAGGATGGCTTTGGAATTTTTTCTGTAAATCCATCAGAAATTGATATTGTAAGAGATTATATCAACAACCAAAAGGAGCGACATAAAAAAGTTAGTTTTCAGGAAGAGTTCTTAGCTTTTTTGAAAAAATATAAAATTGAATATGATGAACGATATCTGTGGGACTGAGATGAATCTTGCTTTCGCCCTTTCAGGGCTTCTAATTGACCTTGATAATTTACGTAGGGCGAACTTCGAGAACCTCAGCTACCAATGCCCCACGCTGTTGCTTCAAGCCCTTCGGGCTAATTAGAGGAACACTTAAAATAATTAGGAAAGAAATATAAATGTCAATATTTGGAACAAAAAAATGAATATGAAAACAATTAAATCAAGTGCTATTTTTCTTTTTGCTTTGTTTATTACGCTCTCGTGCCACGCACAAAGTAAAAGTCAAGAGGTAGTGAAAATTCGCAAAGCATATTATAGCATAAAAGCTGATATAGATGAGCTTAAAAAATCGGGTTCACAACATCTTTATTGCATAAGTGTGGATGATAATGCCTATAAAACTCAGCCAGCTGGTGAGCGATATTTTAGCAGAGTGACAGAGTTTTATTACACCTTAAATGCCGAAACTTATCAAGAAGAACTCAAAATGGTTATTGAAAAAGAGCAAGACGGAATTTTTGAAACCTATCGTGAAACTCTTTTTATGGATGGTGTAATGACTTTTGTTTTTGAAAAAGAAAATGAAACTGAACATCGTCTATATAGAAATAAGGAAAAAGTTCACAGTTATTTACTTGGAACAGAAGAGCAAACGCTTGGAAGTAGCGGTGATGATTATCCTGCTAAAGTAGTGCTGCTTTTAGGAAATGAGCATAATTTGTATGGGTTTTTTAATATACTTGTAAGACGTTCAAATTAAAAATGAAAAAAAAATGAAAAAAACAATTCAATTACTATTTGTTTTCGTGTTGTTGCTCTTTGTAAC
>JAAYIT010000167.1 GCA_012523295.1 Porphyromonadaceae bacterium
TGGGGCTTTGCCCCAAACCCCACTTCATTTTTTGTTCCCGATAAAGAATCGGGATGTACCACTTAACACAAAAAACGAAGCAAAAAAAGTCAAGACTCCGCCCGCCTCACTCAAAAAATTGGCGTTCAAACGGCTAAATCGTCCAAACTCGCCCCAAGTGTTTCGGTTTTTGAAACCTATTTACAGGCTCAAACAAGGACGATTCTTAACGCCGTTCTCTCTGAATTTTTGGCTCACCGGACGAGGTCAATCGTTAGCAAGCCTTTTGAGACTATCAGATAGAGTTTGCAAAAGTTTAGTAATCTTAAATGGTTGTTTCATATTTTGTCGGATTAAGTTTACAAAAAAGCTTATTTAAAAGGAATTCAAACAAAATTGTCGTTTAAAATCACTAATTTTGTTCTCTTTATTTTTTAGGATACATATTATTTATTATTTAGCAAATTGCCGAAAGACATAAATTTTGACATTTTGCACAATTTAAAAGCCTCCCATGTGTGGAGGTTGGAAGGACTTTATGAAACCATTTGACGTTTATCCTCTATTTGACATTGAAATTTCAAAAGGAAAAGGGTGCTACACTTACGATAAAAACGGCACGGAGTATTTAGATTTTTACGGTGGTCACGCTGTAATTTCCATAGGACATTCTCATCCGCATTTTTTGAAAATGCTGAATAATCAAATGGAAAAATTAGTGTTTTACTCCAACTCCATTCAAAATCCGCTTCAACATGAATTGTCCGAAAAATTGGGAAACCTGTCCGGATACGTTGATTATTCCTTGTTTTTGATAAATTCCGGGGCAGAAGCCAATGAAAACGCGTTGAAATTAGCCTCATTTCACACCGGAAGAAAAAAAGTGATTGCTTTTAGCAAAGCGTTTCACGGACGGACTTCCGCAGCAGTAAGGACTACCGATAATCCAAAAATTGTGGCTCCTGTCAATCAAGGTATGGAAGTCGAATTTCTACCGCTTAACGCTATTGAAGCTGTAAAAAAATCGTTGGATAAGCGGGACGTTTGTGCGGTGATAATTGAAGGTATTCAAGGTGTTGGTGGCATTCAAATTCCCGAAGACACGTTTTTGAACCAGTTGAGAGAACTCTGTACCGAAACAGGGACAGTACTGATTTTGGATGAAATCCAATCGGGATACGGACGAAGCGGGAAGTTTTTCTCCCACCAATATGCCGGTATTCGTCCCGATATAATTACTACAGCGAAAGGCATGGGAAATGGATTTCCGATTGGTGGTGTGCTGATAAGCCCAACGTTCGAGGCAGTACACGGAATGCTGGGAACAACTTTCGGAGGAAGTCATTTGGCTTGCGCGGCAGGAATTGCCGTATTGGATGTGATGAAAGAGGAAAATCTGACGGAAAACGCGGCTAAAATTGGCGAATACTTGATGAAAAAATTAAGAGAATTTTCTGAAATAAAAGATGTCCGCGGACGTGGACTGATGATAGGAATTGAGATGGATTATCCCGTGAAAGAGTTGAGAAAAAAACTTCTTTTCGAACAAAAAGTATTTACCGGAGCAAGCGGAACAAATGTTATCCGGCTTTTACCGCCACTGAACATGACGATGAAAGAAGCTGACTTGTTTTTAGAAAGATTCTATCCTTTGATATCCTCTTAAGAGAATTTTGGTGACAAAACCCGACTTTGGAAGATTTTTCAGCAACAATGAACAAGGTAAACATTAAATATCACTTTAAAATCATTAACTTAAGAGGTTTAAGGGTATTAATTCTGATGTTTATACTTGTTGCAGCAACTTCAGTTTTCGCTCAGGAACCAAGCGTAAAAAGTACGGTTTACCTAAAAAACGGAACTGTTTTCAATGGTGAAATACTGATGAAATCAGCCGATGTGATGGTGATGCAGACTGATGACGGAAGACGATATCAGTTTCAGATGTCGGAAATCGACAGGGTAGAACAAGGACAAAAGAGAGTTGAAAAACCTGAATCTGAGGAAAAACAAAGTAATTTTTCAGGAATATTGGAAATAAATGGTGCTTTTGCCAAAGCCGCAATCGAGGGTTTGGAGTTTTCTCCACAATTTTCTGCCAATTTAGCACTCGGAACGAGAGATATGCTGAAAACCAAGACATTTGTTGGGATTGGAACAGGTTTTGAACTGATACCTTTGAAATACAACAACAAAGAATTAGCTTTTATCCCGATTTTCGTTCAAATCAGTAAAACACTAAACAATAAGCCGATAAGTCCGTTTATAGGATTAAAATCGGGTTACTCTTTCAATCTAAATAAAGAGTATAAAGGAGGAGTGCTTTTACAACTTACAAGTGGTGTAAATGTTAAACTAAACAACTACAAGTCGTTGAACGTAGGGATTTTCGGGAAAATTCAAGAAGTTTCAGGTACAATAACTGAGAATAACGAGTACGGAAGTTTCACCAAACAAGGCTCTACAAAGATTATAAATGTAGGGATAAGCGCCGGATTTGCTTTTTAACCTCCCACTATCAATCAACTAACATGACATTAGAATAAGAATAAAACACATGAAACAGCTTTAAAATACGTCAACCGACGAAGACTCACAAGGGAATGTCCCGACAAGCTATCGAGGGAGGCGTGTTACATCTGTCATTAATGTTAAAAAAAGCACAAACAGATGAAATGCTGAAAATCAACTAAATACAAAACATAAAAAAGAGGAAATTCAAATTAAAAACAGAATGGATGAAAACAAAAAAATTGTAGAAAAAATCGTTGAAGGAATTCAAGAAAAAAAAGGGAAGAGAATTGTAGTGGTTGATATGAACAAGCTACAAGATGCACCTTGCAGCTATTTTGTAATTTGCGAAGGAGATTCGAATATTCACGTGAATGCTGTAGCCAATTCCATAAAAGACATAGTAAACGAAAAAATGAAAGTAAAACCATTCGCGACTGACGGATTTGAAAACAGTCAATGGATAGCAATGGATTACGGACAAATAATCGTTCACGTTTTCCAACAACCTTACAGGGAGTTTTATGATTTAGAGCATCTTTGGCAAGATGCGGAGCTTGATTTTCTGCCTGATTTGGATTGATTTATATACACTTACTAAAAAAAACAATTCACTTTCGAAAAGTGTTAAATATATACTGATACGTTACTTTTTTTGTGAAGAGTAACAATCATTTTTTTTGAAAAGAAACAAAACACATTAAATATTAAATGGAAAAAAAGGATTTTAAACAACCTCCTCAAAAAAAACAACCCGGTAAGCCGAAATTCAATTTGAATTGGCTTTATTTTTTGATTTTATTTGCTCTGTTCAGCAGTTTTTTCTTTGGAGACAGAACAACATCAAAAGATGTTTCGTGGTCAAAATTTGAGAGTTTTCTGGATTCTGGCTATATAGAAAAAGTTGATGTCTATTCCAACAAAAAAATTGCCAAGGGGCTGGTAATCAAAGACTCCATGCAGCAGGTATTTGGAAAAGATGCCGAGGCGTACGCGAAAGATCGATTAGTTTCGACAAAGATAACTTCAGACGATGCCGTCCTTCAGTCAACCAGGGAAATCAACAAAAGAAATAAGGAGAAAGCCAACAGAAAAAACATTGAACTTGAAGTAAAACAGGACAATGACTACATGAGCATATTCATGATGTTTTTCATGCCGGTCATACTTCTTGTGTTTTTATTCTGGTTGCTGAATCGCCGTATGATGGGTATGGGTGGCGGTAGCGGTGGAATTTTCAATGTTGGAAAATCGAAAGCGCAGCTATTTGACAAAGGAGATGGAAAAAACAAGATTACGTTTAAGGATGTCGCCGGTCTTGAGGGTGCAAAGCAGGAGATTGAAGAAATTGTTGCTTTCTTGAAAAATCCGTCAAAATATACAGAATTAGGTGGAAAAATTCCGAAAGGTGCTCTCCTTGTAGGACCTCCGGGCACAGGTAAAACCCTCTTAGCCAAAGCAGTAGCAGGCGAAGCAGATGTTCCGTTTTTCTCCATGTCCGGTTCTGATTTTGTGGAAATGTTTGTCGGCGTGGGCGCTTCGCGTGTACGTGATTTGTTCCGCCAGGCAAAAGAAAAAGCACCGAGCATTATCTTTATTGATGAGATTGACGCGGTAGGACGTGCTCGCGGTAAAAACGCCAACTTTGGTGGAAATGACGAGCGTGAAAACACACTCAATCAGCTTTTAACAGAGATGGATGGTTTTGGCTCTAATAGTGGTGTCATTATTCTTGCCGCTACAAACCGTGCCGACATTTTAGATAAAGCATTGCTTCGCGCCGGACGCTTTGACCGTCAGATCCACGTAGATTTACCGGATGTACACGAGCGTAAAGAGATTTTCAAAGTCCATCTGCGACCAATTAAGATTGACGAAACTGTTGACATTGATTTCTTGTCGCGTCAGACCCCCGGATTTTCAGGGGCAGACATTGCGAATGTTTGTAATGAAGCGGCTTTGATAGCTGCCAGACACAGTAAAAATTTTGTGGGGAAACAAGATTTTTTAGATGCGGTTGATAGAATTATCGGTGGATTAGAGAAGAAAAATAAAATCACCACGATGGCGGAAAAGAGATCGATTGCGTTTCATGAAGCCGGACATGCCACAATCAGCTGGAAATTGGAACACGCCAATCCATTGGTTAAAGTCACCATTGTGCCGCGTGGAATGGCACTTGGAGCTGCTTGGTATTTACCTGAAGAGAGACAACTCACCATTCGTGAACACATGCTCGATGAGATGTGCTCAACGCTTGGAGGACGTGCGGCAGAAGAAGTATTTCTACATCAAACATCTACCGGCGCGTTAAATGACTTGGAGCGTGTTACAAAACGGGCTTACGCAATGGTCGCTTATTTCGGAATGAGTGAAAAACTCCCGAATTTGAGCTACTATGATTCTTCCGGAAATGAGTACGGATTTACAAAACCTTATAGTGAATCTACAGCTGAAACCATTGATTCGGAAGCCAGGGCGATTGTAGCAGAACAGTACGAACGCGCCAAGAAAATTCTTCGGGAAAATGCGGAAGGACATAACAAATTAGCCGAACTGCTTCTCGAACGTGAAGTTATTTTTGCAGAAGATTTAGAGAAAATCTTTGGAAAACGTCCTTGGGAATCTCGCAGTGATGAGCTGATGCGGCTGAATGAAGAGGCTGAGAAAGAAAAATTAGAAGAAGCAAAGGAAACGGAAGATGAAAACAAAGCCGACACTACTGAAAATGAATTATCTGTAAGTGAAACAAAGGACAAAAACAATCCGGAACCTACTGTAGAAAATCAAGAAGTATCTACTAAAAAAATTTAAGTAAAAAACAGATTTTTTGATTATTTGTCAGCTATAATTATCAGAATAAAAAAGTGTCAAAGCAAGTTTACTTTGACACTTTTTTCATCAATGTTTTAGAAATCAATTTCGTTTTACTTTGTAATGAAAAATCTTTTCATAACTTTGTAATATAATAGACATAAAAAAATCGCGACTCAAATATGGGAAAACTTAAAGATTTATCTCTTCGCACAGTAAGCGGATTTATTTTTATTACTATCATAATTTCTTCGATTTTATGGAGTCCGTATTCTTTTGCATCTGTTTTTCTGATTGTTACAATTCTGGGGTTATACGAGTTTTACAAAATCGTTTTCAAGCCGGAGACAATAGATGTAAATCCATTCGTGGGTGTTACGGGTGGAGTGATTCTGTTCTTATGCAGTTTTTTACACGCGATGGAATTACTGCCTGTCACTGTTTTTTCAGCTTATGCTCTTTATGCCATTATTGTGTTTATCGCTGAATTATTCCGTAAAAAAACTTTTCCTATCAACAATTGGGCATACTTTTTCCTTGGACAAGTCTATGTCGCCCTGCCCTTCTCGCTATTGAATTACATTATTTTTATTGAAGGTTTTCAGCCTTGGTTATTGCTCGCGCTTTTTATCACCCTTTGGGTAAATGATACCGGCGCATACCTCACGGGTATTTTAATTGGGAAACACAAGATGTTCGAACGAATTTCTCCCAAAAAAACCTGGGAAGGATTTGCGGGAGGAGCAGTTTTTGCACTATTCGCAGGTTTTATCCTGTCAAAATACATTCCCGATATTTCGTTGTGGCAATGGTTGGTTTTTTCTCAGTTAGTTGTCATTTTTGGCACATTGGGTGACTTAAGCGAATCGTTGTTGAAACGTTCGGAGAATGTGAAAGATGCGGGTAAAATAATACCCGGACACGGTGGAATTTTAGACCGATTTGACAGTATGTTGTTAGCAGCTCCTGTGGTGTTGATTTATTTAAATTGGATATTATGAATTTTGACGAAATCCGTTCGCTTTATCCCGAAGAAGTTCCTGCTGCCATGCAGAAATTAGTAGAAGAAAAACCTTTTATGAAGGTTGTCAGTACACTTTTTCCGCTAATGCCCAAAGAGCAATTGAAACAAAAACTTTTGAGTTTTGAGAATGCCGACGATTTGCAAAAAGAGATGGTTTATCCTTTTTTGCAATACCTTGAGGCGAATATGACGACCGGAATTTCACTTACGGGAGTTGAGCATATTGATTTATCGAAAAGATACCTTTACATTTCCAATCACAGAGATATTGTGCTTGATTCAGCACTTTTTTGCGGAAAATTACTTGAAAACAGAATTGACACAGTCGAGATTGCCATAGGAGATAATCTTTTGATAATCCCATGGATAGAGCAATTTGTACGGATTAACAAGAGCTTTATTGTCCAGCGCGGACTTTCCGCTCGTCAGATTTTAGAAAGCTCCAAGCGACTTTCAGCCTACTTGAGACACACGCTCCATGAGAAAAAAAACTCGATTTGGATTGCTCAGCGAGAAGGCAGAGCCAAAGATTCTGATGACAGGACACAGGAGAGTTTACTCAAAATGTTTAATCTGGCGGGCAGTACAAACAGCTTGTTAAACAACCTCAAAGAGCTGAATATCTGCCCATTAAGCATTTCTTACGAATACGATCCATGTGATTTTTTGAAAGCTAAAGAATTTCAGCAAAAACGAGATAATCCGGAACATAAAAAATCACAACAAGACGATTTAATCAATATGCAAACCGGAGTAATGGGCTATAAAGGGAAAGTGGTATTTCATATGGCGGGATGTATAAATGAAGAGTTGGACGAAATTGGCAAATTAACCTCCAATCGAAATGAACAGATTGCTTTGACAGCCAAGCTGATTGATAAACAAATTCATAAGAATTACACGATTTATCCGATTAATAAAATTGCTTATAGTGAGATTTATGGGGATAATGAGATTGCGAAAGGGTACACCGCTTCCGAAAAAGACAGCTACGAAGACTACATCGACAAGCAAATCAGGAAAATTGATTTAGAGAACAAAGACAGAGAATTTTTAAGACGAAAAATTGTAGAAATGTATGCTAATCCGCTGAAGAACTACCTGAATGCTCAATCATAAAATTTACACAGAAAGCCCCAAAAGGGGCTTTTTTAGATTTCAATATGATTGTTTTGGAATTGGAATACGAAGGTGGCTTCAACCGCCGGAAGAAATCAAATTAATAACCTACTTAACTGTACACTTCCTCTTTATAAAATAATTTATAAACAAAAGGATAAATTTCACAAGCAATACAAAACGCGAAAAAACCTTCTAAGAAAGCACAAAAACCAAATATTCCCGCAAAGACAAGTGCTATTATATTCCACCCCAACAGCGTTGAAACGAAGATTATCGCACTAAATAAAAGTCCGATTCTTGCCGCAAAAATTTTAGGACCGGCATTGATTACGTGCGGTTTTATTTTGAAAAGAAAATTGGCTCTTTTTGACAAAGTAGCAAGAATACTGTATTTAGAAAGTTCGAGACCTCGTAAAAGGAAGTCAATGAACAAAAAACCAATCACAATCGGACTGAGAGTTAATGCAAAGATAACCAACAAAATAACTGTCTGAATAGCATTCCCGCGTGCTACATTCTCATTGATTTTTTTATTTGAAATGGGGCAAAAAGTTGTTTTCATTTTTATACAAAATTTGATAATGCAAAATTATAGCAAGACTTCATACGCCACAATAACTAAAAAAAGGGATTTTCATACCAAGAATATGGGAGATAAACTCAACTGCTTCGAAGGGTTAAACGACAAATAGTTTCCTGAAAATCCAACTTTACGAATAGAATAGTCGAAGACTTTCGTAATAGTTGCGGGCAATAAATTAGAAAAATATGTATCTTTGTGAATAAAAAATCCGAAAAAATGAAAAAAATCGCTGCTATAACGATGGCCCGAAACGATGCTTTTTTTCTAAAGCATTGGATTGCCTATTACGGCGCACAATTAGGAAAAGAAAATTTATACATTTATTTGGATGGAACCGATCAGCCTGTGCCGCCGACTGCAGGTGAAGCTACGGTAATTCACTGCGAAAGAATTGAAGGGATGGTGGTTTCGGCTGAAAAAAGACGCCTCTCTCACCTCTCGAATGTGGCAGCGGAATTACTTCAAAAATACGATTTGGTAATCGGAACTGATGCCGATGAGTTTTTGGTTGTCGATCCGAATCTGAATGAAACGCTGACTTCTTATCTAAGCAAAGTGAATGTAAAAGTCTCATTATCAGGGTTAGGCTTGGATGTCGGGCAACACATGGAGAACGAACAAAAAATCGAAGAAAGCTCCTCTTTCCTATCACAAAGAAGTTATGCCGTACTTTCCTCCCGCTACACGAAGCCTGTTGTTTTAGCAAAGCCCGTAATTTGGGGCTCCGGATTTCACAGAATCAAAGGTCACAACTTTAAAATAGATAAAAATCTTTACCTTTTTCACTTTGGAGTATTTGATTATGAGATGGTTATGGCGAGGTTTCAAGACAAAGACCGAATGGCTGCAGGCTGGGAAAGACACATGAAAAAACGTGCAAAAGCAATAACCTTAGTAACCGAAAAAAAAGCGCTTGACGGAGAGAAATTTATGCCGATTGCCCGATTTATTCAGACTTTTTTCCGCCCGATTTATGCCTTAAACAAACCGGCGATGGGACCATTAAAATGGGTAGTAAAAATACCGGAAAGATTCAGAAAAGTAGATATTTAAATCATTAGAATATTATGTCAAACGAACCAAAAGTTTCAATTATAATACCAAATTTCAATCGAGCAAAATACATTGGAGAGACGCTAAAATGTGTTCAAAATGTCAATTACTCAAATTTAGAATGTATAATTGTTGACAATAACTCAACAGACAATTCGGTGGAGATAATTCAAAAATTCACGGAGAATGATGCTCGGTTCAAATTGATTAAACAGCAGGTTAACAATATTTCCACAGCCAGAAACACCGCGATTTTGGCTTCTTCGGGGAAATATATTCTGCCGCTCGATTCAGACGATTTAATTCATCCGGACTATGTGCGTGAAGCAGTTGAAATTTTAGAAAATAACCCAAAAGTAGCGGTTGTAACCTGCGATGCGCAACTTTTTGGGGCAAAAAGAGGGAAATGGAAACGACCGGAATACAACTTCAAAGATTTTCTCGTAAAAGTTTCAATCCATAACACATCCATGTACAGACGGGCTGATTACGACAAAACCAACGGATATGAACCGGATTTGATGTTTTGTGAGGATTGGGAGTTTTGGATAAATCTGCTTAAAATGGGCGGTGATGTCTATAAAATTGAGAAAAGATATCTTTATTATCGAAGACACAATGATTCTACTCAAAAAAAATTCAGACATTCCGAAGCGGAAAATGAGTTTGTGAAGAAGTTTATTTACGAAAAACACAAAGAAATTTATGCTCCACTGCTCGAAAATCCGCTCGAACTATTACAGCAACATCAAAAGTATAAAAAAGGATACAACCAGTTAAGACGCCTTACTTTTAGAAAACCATTGCCGTAAATCGATGTATTTTCTTTCAGAATCTGTCTCGGCAATTGCCACAAATAGGGCAAAAAAGACAATAAACCGACTTATGCCGGGCTGCACATAAAACGGCTCTTCTATTAGCATTAAGAGAAAATAAACAAACATTAAGAGCTGGAGCAAATAGCTGCGGGCTTTAATTGAATAATAGACTAACCCGGAAATTACCACAAGCAAAACTACTAATCCCGTAACCCCAAATTGAACCATTTCTCCTAAAAACTGGTTGTGAACATACGTTTTTTTTTCACTCACAACCGGCAGTTTGTTTATCATTTTTTCCTCTTGCTCTTCCAACGCAAAATGCTGCATACCGGTACCCGTTCCCCACCAGAAATGATCTTTAATGTAATGTGCTGCCAATGTATAATCTACTTTTCGAACGTTGTCATTTCGCATGGCTTCGAACCGATCGCTTTGTATCAGAGACAAAGCACCGGACAGCATAATAATCAGCAAAATGGATAGTCTGAGATAAGAAGATTTCAGTTTCATATAGTATAAAAGACTGATTACCACCACAAGAAAAACGGCAACTACACCAATCCTGCTTTCGTAGGCAAAGAGCAACAGCAGCAGCAGCAAACCAAATGACACAACCTCAAAAAGTGAGATGTAAACTAAATTGTTCTTTTTGAAAAACAAATAAATGCCTGCCATAAGCACCGATACCAATACCACAGCTATGTAAGTGGGATGATGATATAAACTCCAGAATCCAATCAAGTCGTAAGGCATAAGCATCTCGTTTACAATCATTTTTGTAGTCATCCACTCCACAATAGAGGCATCATAAACCCGCACATTGAAAATCCAAAAAATAAGTGAAATTGAAATATAGATGAAAAATACTCTGAATACAATTTTCAGAATACGTAAATAGGTTTGCTTTTGAA
>JAAYIT010000168.1 GCA_012523295.1 Porphyromonadaceae bacterium
AGTGAGATTGTAAAAAACGGTGCGAGAATTAATCGTACCGTTTTTGTTGCTTTGGATTTTTCCAATTACACTTGAAAAAATCATTTTTCCGTGAAAAATTTCAATTGTGGTTGAAAATTTTCAGACTTATTCTTTTTTCAACAATTCTAAAAACACAATTCCGCGTTTTGTTAATCTAAGTTTTTGCTCGGGATGATTTTTTACGTTGGGAATGGTATGTTCTATAAGTTTATCATCTGCAAGCTTTTTCAATACTTCATACAGGTGACCAGAAATTTGTTTTTGACCGAAATCAAGGGAGATTTCTTTTCGAGATAAGGGGATTTCTTTTAATTTATTCAATACTTCCGAATACATCGATTGTTTTTGTAACTCCTGCTGTAACTCCTGCTGTAACTCCTGCTGTAACTCCTGCTGTAACTCCTGTCCTAACTCTTGCTCCTCTTGTTTGGAAACATAATTCAGCTTTATGAACTGCACTTGAAAGGATAACCCTATTTCTTTCCAACGAAAATCAATTTGAGGATATTCTTTCAATTCATCCGCTATAAGTTTCAGACCGTTTCCCCATTGGTCAATAATTCCCATACGCTTAAAAACGGGTGCGATAATTTTATTGCGAGCGTCGCTTTGACGGCTTTCCATAGCGGAATAATCAATGGACGGCGGTAAAAGTCCCGGACTTGTAATTTCCACCATATCATCGTAAATCGCCACTTTTACATCTTTTCCTGCAAGCGAATAATCGCGGTGCACAATGGCGTTTCTGATAGCTTCACGAATGGCTTTTACGGGATATTCCCATCGGGAAACGGTGTAAACGCCCTCCACAACCGCCCCTTTATTGATATGGCGTAACACAAAATTATAAGCTTCTTCGGCTTGCGTGGCTATGTTCGACAAGATACTCTTTTGGTCGATAAACACCTCCGAAGTAGTTCCTTTGAATCTGGCGCATTCTACTTTGGCAAACGGAAAAAGAGAACCGCGAAGCGAATCGTCCGAAAACAAAACCAACGCGTTGGTAGGATATTCTGTTCCGTTTACCGTTTTTACAAGTTCTAGCTTCCGCTTTGCTTGATTATCCAGCGTTTCGCCTGTTTTTTCTTGATATTCCTGTTTGAACGTTTCTATATTTAACTCATTCACAGGCTTATCCATAACCACCTCGCTATCAAAAGAGATATTCCTTTTCCTACGTTCCAATTCGGAAATAATTTCTTCATCGGCAACACGATTAGAAGAACCAACGCGGATATATGTTCCTCGCAGCTTTCCTTTGTCTTTCGCATAGTATGGCGGTGTACTTCCCCGATAAATCGTAACTCGGATAACGTGTTTGTCATCCTCGGTGAGAAAAGTAATATCGGGTAAAATAGCGGGATAACAACGGTCGAAAATGATATTGCTTACCTGCTCTTCAATTTTCGTCAGTTCAACTTCGGGCAAACCGACAATTTCTCTCGGGTTATTCCGAACGCCGATATATAATTCGCCTCCGGCATCGTTGGCAAAAGCGATTATCGTGTTTGCTAATTCCGCGCTTTCGGGCAACACTTCCTTAAACTCCAAGCGTCTGCCTTCGGGTTGTTTTATGATTGATTTGAGGGGCATAGTGTTGGTGTTTTAGCAAATAAACTTATGTTATTATTCATATTAGACTTCATTTATTAGTAATATTATTACTATTGGACGTTTGTTTTATTTTTAGAAAATCCACAATAATGGCAAGCTAAAAATTACAATAACTATCAACCAAATAATAAAAGTTAGAGTTTTGATAACTTTACCTGAATTACTTATATTTGGGTCTTTTTTTAACTGAGAACTTATTGCAAATATTGCGGATATATCAGCTATAATAATAACTATAACAATCAACCATTTGAGAAAAGAAGCAAGTGTTTTAGGAAGAGAGTCTATTAGTTTAACTTTCTCATAAATTTCATTTGGTAAATAGTCGGTAGAAATTACTTTTGCATCAACAATCTCTCTCTCGTTTATTGACATTTTGGGTTCCGTATTCCCATAATATTCAACAATGCTGACAATATCAATAAATTCATCATTTTTCCATTGTTTGAAATCCAAAGTAATGTAATAACCTTTATTATCTACTGAAACAGGGAAATTACTTCCATTGATTTTTACATGTAAAATTTTTAATGAATCGGAATAGAGTACAGGCAGTCTTGCGGGTAAGATATTTTTCTGATTGCCTTCTGAAATAATGGCTTTTCTGCCTACATTTGATATAATGTACCTAATTTTCCAAAGATTATTAACGACACTATCTTGGTACGTATATATGGCAGACAAACCATCAGTTTTGGGAGCCATTGTTAGTTGAGTCCTATCAATTTTTTTAATTTCGAGTTGTATTAATTCTTTATGAAAAAAATTAAAATACACTGTGAAAGCAATACCAGCTATGGAAGCAAGACCCGCTAAATAATAAAAAATAATTTTCCCAAATTGTTTCATTTCCTTTGTTTTCTCATTTTCTATTTTATTCATTTCTCCACCATCCCAATCTCCTCCTCCGTCAGTCCATACAACTCATAAACCATTCTGTCGATGGTTTGGTCGGTTTCAGCAATTTGGGCAGAGAGTTGGTTGCAGTCGGATTTATAATCGTTGAAATATTCCTCCCATTCGTCTTGTTGTTTGAGCGAGAGTGCGATTTTCTGTTTTTTTAATGCGGATAGGAAAGCCTTGAAATCCGATTCATCGAATTTTTCCAATGCGCCGGTTATTTTCAGGTTTTCGAAATTATCGGTCAGCCGATTCAGAAAACGTTGCCGTTTGGTTTGAAGTTCTGAATTTAAAAACAGCATTTGGTCGGCTTTTTCGATAAAGGGTTGTTGGTCGGAAAGGGGAATTTGTTTTATAGGCAATTTTGCGAGATTAACCTTTTTAACTTCCGCGAACAATCTCCCTTTTTCTTGTGAGATATTTTGATATAAAAAATTGAACAACTTACTATTCAAAAGTACAATTATATATCTCAAAGAGAAATTAAAATCATTGACACCAATATTGTAAACATTGTTGAGATTAATTCGCTGCTTAAAGTCAATGTTTGCAATTAATGCATCTGCTGTCTGTCTTAAAATTATTTTTTCATCATCAAAAAATGGCGCATTCTCACGAGGTTCTGCCAACCATTTTCCATAACTTAAATACATTTGTGGTTCTTCAAGGAATTTATATCTATGAAAGTTTTTTCCTACAACGCATTGAATGTATGTATCATCTTCTTTCTTGTCGGACGTAAATATTTTATCTTTGACTGTTTCAGAAGTCTGTTTTGGTACGCCCTTTCCATTTTGATACGCTTTTATGCCAACCACAACATTAGCAATATCAGTTAAAAACCTCGTGTTTTCATGTATTTTTTTCAAATTAAATTCACTATTATACAAGTTGTATGTTCCGTCTTTATTCACAAATTCAAGATACGGAACTTCTTTATGTTTTTTTTGAATATCACTAACATTATTACAAAATAGAACTTTAACATTGCCATGATTGTTTTCGACCTTTCTTACAATCAATGAAATTGCATCTCCAATATCTGCATCAGCAAAAACCTCGTAAAAATATTTACACACACTTTCTATTCTGTAATTTTGAAAAAAATCTCTCAATTTTTTAAAATAGAACTGATAGGTAAAAGTGGCAGGTGTTATAAACCCCAATACCCCATCTTGTTTAGTAATATTTAATCCTTGTTCATAAAAAATCACATAAGTGTTTACTTGATATTCAAATGTATTATAGTATTTTTGAAGAGCATCTTTTTCTATATGAGGAATTTCAGCTCCATACGGTGGATTTCCAATAACCACATCAAAGCCACCTTTGGCGAATACGTGCGGAAATTCTTTTTCCCAATCAAACGCTTTGTTTCCGGCTACTTCGGGGTCGGAAATCAACGAATTGCCGCATTTTATGTTGTTGCTCAGCACGTTCAGCTTTCGGTGTGGCTTGGCTGTTCGCAACCACAATGCCAACTTGGCAATTTCAACGCTCTCTTCGTTAATGTCCACGCCGTAAAGGTTATTTTCCAAAATGGTGTTTTCAATGTCGGGGAATACAATGGCGTCGCCAAAGAGCTTGGCATTCAGCTCGTCTAACAGGCGGTGTTCGTTAATCAGAAATTCCAGCGCGGCGTTTAGAAAGGCGCCACTTCCGCAAGCGGGGTCGCAAATGGTTATGGAAAGCAACCACGCCCGATAGGCTTGCAGTTTGTCCGCGAGCTTTATTTTTGTGGTTTTCTGCCGTTTTTTGTCCGCGGCATATTCGGTTTCGTCTAAATCAAGTTCTGCTTTTTTCTCCGTGCACAAGCGTTCGATGGTATTTTCTACAATGTAGCTTGTAATGTATCGGGGAGTGTAAAATACGCCGTCTTTTTTTCGTTTGCTTGTTTGGGCGGGAGCTTCTCCGTGGGCAATGGATTGAGTGATTTCTTCAATTTCGGTCAGCGAATTTTCAAAAATATGCCCCAAAATATTCACGTCCACTTCGCTTTCGAAGTTGTATTGACTCAGCCTGAGCGAGTTGTCTCGCAAAACTTCGTCGGAAATAATCACGCTGTCCAGCACTTCGTCAGGCTTAAAAAGTCCGCCGTTGTAGGCAAAAATATCGTGCTTTTTCCCCTTGAAGCCCGTGTTCATATAACCGAAATACTTTTTGTATCGTTCGTACAAGGGTCGGTATTCGTCCAAATCTTTCAGTTTTTCCCACTGTCGGATAATTTCGTCAATGGAATTGGGCGGTAGTAAATTGCGGTCTTCGGCAAAAAGGATAAACAGCAATCGGTCGAGCAGTTTTTGCGATTTTTGGAACAGCAGAAGGCGGTCGTATTGCGGGTTGTTGCTGGTTAAATCGGCAAATAATTCGCGCTTAAACCGAGAGTAATTTTTGTATAACTCTTTGGTTATCTGCTCCTCTTTCCCAACCGATTCGCTCTTTAATTGTTTGGGCAAGTCGACGGCGATATTCTCGTATGCAAGGCAAAGCCAAAGAACCGAAAACTCGTCGCGTGTTAGGGTAAATAGGTTAAACTCAACAAACTCAACGGCATTATCGATATAAAAACGCAGTTTTTCGAAATTGGAAATGATAACGTAAGAGGCTTTTTTGTTGTAGTTTTTATACCCGAAAGCTTGTGCTTCAACCGTTTTCAGGTCGGTAGTTTTGGAGTCTTTCAGCTCGATAATACCCACCACTTCTCCGTCTATTAAAATGGCGCCATCGGCTTTTTTGGAGTTGGTTTCGTTTTTCTGCTCCGTTATCAAGTTGAAATCGTGAGCAGGATTGAGCGTATATCCCAACACTTTCACAAACAATTCGCGCAGGAAACCTTCTTGAAATTGCTCTTCCTTACTGTTTCGAATATTTTCTTGAATTTCAGGGTTGTGAAAGTAGACGGAAAATTTTTGAAAAGCCGACTGTATCTTTTCGCTTTCTATCGCTATTTGCTTTTCGAGTATTTTGGTTTGAAAAAGATTCATTGGTTACTATTACTTGTTGGAAATTATTAACTCTTTCACATCTACATCCAATAATTCCGCAATCTGAAAAAGCGTTTCAAGGCTTGGTTGTTTTCGGTAGCAGGCATAGGCGTTGACGATTTTAAAGCTCTTTTCCAGTTGTTTGGCTAACCAGACCTGTGTCAAACCCTTTCCCTGCAAAGCTTCTTTAATGCGGTTCATTTTCATCGGACAGACACGTTGTTTTTTGATTTTCAAAGATAGGAAATTTAAAGGGATATTTCGATTTTATTTTTCAACATATTCTATAATCTCAAAACATCAGTATACCTGCCAACACCAAACCACGCCCAAGAGTCCACAAATAGGATAATAGAGCGGTCGGTGCAGTTTGTTTTCTTGATTAAGCGACTGAGGAAATTAGGAGAGGAAAAATGAATTTGCACGACAGATGCACGACGCTAAAATGAAAACGCCTGATAATCAATCGATTATCAGGCGCTTTTGCGGTATGGACGGGACTCGAACCCGCGACCCCCTGCGTGACAGGCAGGTATTCTAACCAACTGAACTACCACACCAAGTTTGTTTTGTGTTATGGACGGAACTCGAATCGGCGACTCTCCCGACACTTCGGGATATTCTAATCAACTGAACTACCACACCAAATTCTTACAAAGAAATAAGAAATCTTATCTCATTTGCGGATGCAAAGATAATTCATTTTTTTGTCTTTGCAATACTTTTTTCAAAAAAAATATCTTTTACCAAAAATTTTATATAGATTTGTCAACTGAAATAGGTGGTTTTTTATTTATTACAACTGTATATTCTTGAAAAACAATGATTTCTCTTAGATAATATTTTCACCAATAGATAACTAAACAATAAAACGTCATGGAAGTTACACGAATTTATGATATTTTGGATCGCTACATTGTAGAGTTTCCGGACCAAGATGCTGCTTTAGCCTCGAAAAAAGGAGGAGTTTGGAATAAAATCAGTATCAAAGAATATGTAGATAAAGTAAATCTTATTAGTTACGGGTTGCTTGCAATCGGTGTAGAAAAAGGTGATAAAATCGGGATTGTAAGTGGAAACCGCCCCGAATGGAACATGATTGACTTTGCGATAATGCAGATCGGAGCTGTGTCTGTACCGATATATCCGACCATAAGCCAAGAAGATTATCGTCATATCCTGAATCATGCCGAAATGAAAGTGATTTTCATTGATGGAAAGGAACTTCGTGGGAAATTAGAACCAATAATGCCCCATGTAAAAAGCTTGAAAGATATTTACACGTTTACAGATGAAGGTTCGAAATACAAAATATTGAATGATCTGATTGAGCTGGGAAATAAAAATAAAAATCTCGAATTACTTACCAGATTAAAGGCAGGAATCAAGCCCGAAGAACTCGCAACAATCATTTACACCTCAGGTACCACGGGTGTACAAAAAGGTGTAATGCTCTCGCACTCCAACATTGTCAGTCAAATTCATAATCTAAAGATGACTCCCGCTGAATGGAGTAAAACAGCGTTGAGCTTTCTACCTTTGTGTCATGCTTACGAGCGGATGTTGGTCTATCTTTATCAATATCTGGGAATGTCCGTTTACTACGCAGAAAGTTTAGCTACAATTAGTGATAATATTAAGGAAATCAACCCTACCATGATGAGTTGTGTGCCGAGAGTACTTGAGAAAATCTACGATAAGTTGTTTTTAGTAGGAAAAAAACTTTCATTTGTTCAACGCAATTTATATTACTGGGCATTTAATCTGGCTACTCAATATCAGTTAGAAGGAATGAGCGGATGGAAAAAAGCACAATTAAAGTTAGCCGACAAGCTTATTTATTCTAAATGGCGTGCAGCAATCGGTGGTAACTTTGATATCGTAGTTTCCGGTGGATCGGCAATTCAGCCTCATCAAGCGTCATTTTTCTCTGCTATCGGATTGCCGGTTTTTGAAGGATACGGACTAAGCGAAACGTCACCCGTTATTGCCGTAAGTCAACGTGGTAAGAACGGTAGGAAATTTGGAACGGTAGGACCTCCTCTGCCCGGTGTGGAAGTAAAATTAGGAGAAAGAGACGAAATAATCTGCCGCGGCCACAATGTAATGATCGGCTATTACAAAGATCCTGAATTAACAGCACAAGTAATCGACAAAGATGGCTGGTTTCATACCGGTGATACAGGAAAATTCACTCCGGAAGGTCAGTTGATTGTTACCGGAAGATTGAAAAGTATTTTCAAAACTTCATTTGGAAAATATGTCAATCCGCATGCTATAGAATCGAAATTTACAGAATCACCGTTCATCGAAAATATGATTGTTTTGGGTGAAAATAAAAAATTTGCAGCAGCCTTGATAGTTCCTGATTTTGTCTTTTTGAAAAGCTGGTGTGGAAAGCATAAGATTCCTTATTCTACCAATGAAGAGATGATACAGCATCCCGATGTTGTAAAAAGATTCCAAGCAGAAGTAAAAAAATATAATGCTAATTTTGGAGATTTTGAGCAAGTGAAAAAGTACAAACTTATGGCTGATGAATGGCTGCCTACGAATGGGTTTTTATCACCTACTATGAAAATTAAAAGAAACGTGATAGAAAAACATTATGCAGAGTTGATCGAAAAGTTGTTTGAATAGATAAAATGAGGATATTCTTTTTTCACAGTTCAATAAATGCTATGAATATATTTAGAATATTTTATTTTAATACAGATTAGAAAAAAAAAAGTTGAATGAATCGTTTTTCTTATTGAATGAAATGTTGAATTCTGATAAAATATACATTAAAAAGAAGAACGCCTTTCATATTCCGGCATTTTATAAAATTGATTAATAGATTTTCTTTTCAATTCACTTACGTTAAACATTTTTAATATGTCAGCTTACTCTTGCGTATATCCGATTTTTTTTATATATCTTTGCATATGATTTACATAAAGTAACGTCATTAGTGGAGAATGAAGGAGAAAAAGAACACAAAGATTTTATTTATTTCGCAAGAAATATTTCCGTATTTGCCGGAATCTGAAATAGCAAAACAGGGTAGATATTTGCCTCAAGCAATGCAAGAGAGAGGTAAAGAAACAAGAACTTTTATGCCGAAATTCGGCTCAGTGAATGAAAGAAGAAACCAACTTCACGAAGTTATTCGGCTTTCAGGTATGAATCTGATCATAAATGACACAGATCATCCTTTGATTATTAAAGTTGCTTCCATTCAGTCAGCACGTTTGCAAATTTATTTCATTGACAATGAAGATTTCTTTCAAAGAAAAGAGACTATTGCAGACGAAAGCGGAGTAGAATTTGAAGATAACGATGAGCGGACAATTTTCTTTATTCGTGGAGTGATGGAGACAGTGAAAAAACTGCGCTGGACTCCGGATATAATACATTGCCAAGGCTGGATGACTGCACTTGCACCGCTTTACATAAAAAAAGCATTCAGCGATGACCCATTTTTCAAAAAATCGAAAGTAGTCTATTCATTATTTGAAGATGAGTTTAAAAGACCTTTCCGAGAGATATTTACAGATTATTTGCAAATGGAAGGGATTCAAGACGAGGATTTGAAAAGTATTAAAGGAAAAGAAATCAATTTTGAAGCATTGTCAAAACTTGCAATTGACTTCTCTGATGGAGTAATTCAATCAAGTAAAAAAGTAAATCAGGAAGTTTTGAATTATGTTAAAGAAAAGAAAGTAAAATTCTTGCCATACGTGAAGAATGAGGATTATGCTGATGATTACATCCAGTTTTATAACAGTTTATAGAAATTATTAAACAATAAGTTTTACATAAAATAAGATTTGATAAAAAATGCACCTGAATTTTATTTTACAGAAGTAGAATAAAATAGTTAAAGGTGCGTTTTATTTATCCACCATTAGTTCAAAATTAGATTTTAACAGATGAACCTCAGAAATATAATTTCTATCCTCACATTATTAATACTTATTTTTGTGTCTTGTGAAGATGCAGCGAATAATTTAGGTAAAGAAATCCGTCCAATAAGTGATGACATAATTGTCAGAGCAGATACTTTCCATTTATCGACAGAAACGTATGAAGTCGATCATATTATCTCACGTCCCGATTCATTCCTTTTGGGAAAATTTAATGATCCGCTTTTAGGAATCACTTCCGGTGAAATATTAGCTGAATTGAAATTATTTAAAGATGGATATACTTTTTTAGATGAATCAGTAGCAGTAACCCAACCGGATTCGGTGGTTATGTCTGTTTTTTACAGTAATTATTTCGGGAGTATGAACTCACCGCTTCATCTGCAAGTGTACGAACTGAAAGAAGCTTTGAGCGCAACAGATATCTATATGAGCGATATCGACCCGGCACCGTTTGTTGATTATACCAAACTGATCGGAGATACTACCTTTACTGTGCTGGATGGTAATACGGGAAAAATGAATACAGAAATACGATTCAAAATGAAAGAAGATTTCATGAATCGATTTTTTACAACTGATCCTGCACACTATTTAAATCAGGAAGCATTTCGTAATTTTTTCAAAGGAGTTTTCATAACAACTGATTATTTTGGAAGTGCCACGATGCTGAACGTACAATATGTTCGGATTTCGTTGTACTATAATTACGCTTATAAAACTGATTTAAGTTATAAAATCAACGGAAGAAAAGATTTTTACGCCGGTCCTGAAGTGAGGAAAATCAATCGAGTTTTGCACCCATTGAGAAAACTCACTTTTAGCCCGTCTGATGAGTTTAATTACGTTACTTCTCCGGCAAATTATTATACCCGCGTGAGAATTCCGCTGGGGAAAATCAGGCAAGATGTGAAAATAGAGGGCAAGCGGTTAGCTGTAAATAGCGCCTCAATAAAAATGAATGTTGAGAAAAAAGTAGTTGAGGATAGAAGCGCCATTCCGTATGTGAGCAGTTTGTTGCTGATAAAACAAGATTCAGTAGATAATTTCTTTAAGAATAGAAAATTGATTTCAGATAATTATGCATTTCTGGCACTTCGAGATAGTGTATATGTAGATAAGGATAATTATAAATATGAATATAATTTCAACGGATTATCAAAACTCATTGAAAAGGAAATAAAAAATCCGACTAACTCTGATCCGTATCTCGATTTAGTTTTAATACCTGTAACTCCAAAGTTTACCCAGACTTCGGCAACGGGTGCAGCGGTAAGCGAGATAATTCAAAGTAACTTGATGCAGTCTGTAAAAATCTTTAGCGGACAACACAAGGATAATCCCATGACTATGGAAGTTGTTTACAGTGGATTCTAGGTAAAATGTTTTTCGTATAAATATAGTGGAGAAGTGTCAAAAATGGCACTTTTTTTATTTATAAAATCAGTGAAACTCTCAACTGAAATTTTGAAATTGGAATCGTTTGGAATGTTTTCATTTGTCAAATTCACCGTATTTGATGTCGCAAAAATTGTAAAAACAGCCATCAACAGCAGTCCAATTCCTGCAATCTTGGATGCTTGAATTCTGGTTATTTCTTTCTTAATTTGATGTTTTGAGGTTCTTTCCACTTCCAAGCAAAAATAACAATAAAAATGGAAACAGAAATTTCAATAATGGAGAAAAATATGTAATGCATCGTGTTTGAGTCGGCGAAAAGTGAGCCTGCTTGTACCAAAGTGAGCAAAACGCCAAAGATGATATTCAATATGCGGTTGATTTTGTATTTCAAAATACGGGAAAGTACGAGCATCAAAATCGGGATTTCCATGATAAAGGCGAATATCAGTAGAAATAGTTGTGTGATAGTAACTTCACCCATTTTTCCGGTAAGAATCATTTTCAACTCTTCGGAGTACATCAGGGTGAATATATCGCAAAAAATGTAATTTAGTGTCAAGAATATCCACAGCAAAGATAAAATTTGTTTCGGATGGAGAGTTTTTGTTTCCATAATTATGTTAGTTTAAGATTAATAGCATTGCTGAAAAGATCACCACATCTTGTAAAAAATGAATCAGCCACGCCCAATAAATCCCTTTCGTTTCGATAATGGATTTTGCGAGAAACCAGCCCAAAAATCCGGCAAATAATACACCGAACACACCGCCCGGAGTACCCCAAAAATGAATGGTACCGAATATAACAGCAGAAACGATAGGGATGATTTTGTCTGATAAAACTCCCTTCAAACTCACAACTACACCAAACCGTGTAATTATTTCTTCCACAAATGAATTTATGACTGCAAAAATCAGAATAAAAGGGAGATATTTCAACCAATTCAACCACAAAATTTCACCTTGTTTGATAACTTGAAAGTAAATTATTACGGCTGTTACGAAGGTGATAATTATGGCTAAATTTCTTCCGTAATGTAACCAGTTTTCTGACGATTTTGGTTTTATTCCTATCCAAGTCTCAGGCTTAATAGGGTCTGAAATATTTCCTTTTCTAAAATGCTCATCAAATTCTAATTTTCTGAAAAATCGAAGAATAATGAGTAAAATTAATGCTAAAACCAGAGTTACAGCTTGATAAACAATATTTCTATTAATGAGCAACGGGAGTGAATTAAAAAGTTGAATTGATGCTGCCCATTTCCCAATAATCAATAATGAAATTGAAAAAAGGACTATTAGTGAGAGTAATATCGTGTTTCTTGTTTTCATATTTTTATTTATTGTGTTTTTTCGTACTCATTAAAAATTGATTTGTCTCGACAAAAATAGTTGATTTTCACAGTATTGAACCAATATAGATATTACAATTCTATTAAAAAACATTGAGTTATTTGTTTTGTGTGAAATGTGATTTAGATATATACTCACCTTGTTTGTTATTAAAAATAAACCTAAATTTGTAAGTAAAAAAACTTTCTTTCGTTTCTCTTTGTTTTTACGTTAAACATATAAATA
>JAAYIT010000016.1 GCA_012523295.1 Porphyromonadaceae bacterium
AGGCAAGGCTATGGAAAGCTGCCTGATATAAAATCAAAAAACACTAAAAGAGAAAAAATGAAGAGCTTTCAAAGTTCTTCCGAATCGTCATATAAAAATGAGTAGGTTTTTAACTAAACTTAACAAATAGGTGCACGTAAAAATAAAAATCTCTCGAAAAACAAAAAAACAGAACTGACTTATTTCTCAATTCTGCTTTTTGAATGCTATTTCACGAATGTCCCTAAAACAGCAAAAAGAGAACGAAATGTTCTCTTTTTGCTGTTTATGGACTGTACACAATAGCTTAAAAAATCTGTTAGGATTTTGTAAGCTTGTTAGGATATTATTTCTTCATGCTTCAAGCATTGAACTTCCCGCTTCTCTAAAGCTTCTCTCCATATGCCAAATCACCCACATCCCCAAGTCCGGGTACGATATAGGAGTGCTCATCCAGTTCGGGATCTATGGTCGCGGTCCAAAGCACCACATCGTCTGAGAATTTTTCATTCATATAGTTAATTGCGGGTTGGCTTGAGATGATACTGGCAATAATAACTTTTTTAGGTTTACCTTTAGTCAATAATGCACCATAAGCTAATTCCATAGAACCGCCTGTAGCGAGCATCGGATCGGTGATTATTAGGGTCTTGCCATCTAACTTTGGAGAAGCAATGTATTCGATAAAAATATCAAACTTCAGTGCATCCTTGTATTTTCGGTAGGCAGAAACAAAAGCATTTTCAGCCAGGTCAAACGTATTGAGAAAACCCTGATGAAAGGGGAGTCCGGCACGAAGAATTGTAGATAAAACTATTTTTTCGTCTATTTTAAACAAATCGGCTACGCCAAGCGGAGTTTTTGCTTTTGTAGGTCTGTAATTGAGTGTTTTGCTGATTTCGTAAGCAATATATTCACCCATTCGCTCCAAATTTCGCCTGAAACGAAGTGAATCATTCTGAATTCTCACATCGCGTATTTCTTTTAGATACTGCTGAATAATTGATGGCTGGTCAGATAGATTGATTATTTTCATAAGCCTCTAAGTTCCCGAAGGAGATTTTGATATATTTGTAATTGAGTTTTTCGTACAATCGGCTGTTTTATTCAGTTACACAATTATACTTCCCTCTTTAGGAGCCGCCGACCGTGTCTTTTTCCCTGATTTCCGTTCTTCTGATTTTTCCGCTGATTGTTTTGGGAAGCTCCTCCACAAACTCGATAATTCTCGGGTATTTGTAAGGCGCGGTTACACTTTTCACGTGCTCTTGAATCTCTTTTATAAGCTCTTCGCCTGCTTTGTCCTTGTATTCTTTCGAAAGAATAATGGTGGCCTTTACGACCTGTCCCCGTATCTCATCAGGCACGCCAGTAATCGCGCATTCTACTACCGCCGGGTGGGTCATCAGCGCACTTTCCACTTCAAATGGCCCGATCCGGTAACCGCTGCTTTTTATTACATCATCCGCTCTTCCGACAAACCAGTAGTATCCATCTTCGTCACGCCACGCCACATCCCCGGTGTTGTAAATATTATTCTGACAGCATTCTTCGGTGAGCTGTTGGTTTCTGTAATAGCCTTTGAAAAGTCCGGTCGGGAAGCTTTTATCTGTTCGGATTATGATTAGACCCTGTTCTCCTACTTCGGCCGAGCGTCCGTCTAATGTTAGCAAATCCACGTCATAGTGCGGATTAGGAAGTCCCATCGAGCCCGGTTTTGGCTCCATCCAGGGCGTAGTGAGAATATCAAGGGTGGTTTCGCTTTGTCCGTAACCTTCTTTGAGTTTGATTCCGGTCTGTTTCAAAAACTGATTGTAAACTTCCGGATTGAGCGCTTCGCCTGCTATGGTGCAATATTCCAACGAAGATAAATCATATTTTGTTAAATCTTCACGTATCAAGAAACGGAAAATGGTAGGTGGTGCACAAAGTGAAGTGATTTTATGTTTTTGGATAATGGCAAGCATATCGGCGGGAGCAAATTTTTCATGATCATACACAAACACACAGGCGCCGACAAGCCATTGCCCGTACAGTTTTCCCCACACTGCTTTTAGCCAGCCGGTGTCTGCAATTGTCAAATGTAAGCTGTTTTCGTGTAGATTGTGCCAATATTTCGCTGTCGTGATGTGTGCCAGCGGATACAAGTAGTCCAAAGTTACCATTTTTGGATTTCCGGTAGTGCCCGAAGTGAAGCTCATCAGCATAATGTCTTCATTAGCGGTCACTTCAGGAGTTGATTCGAATTCAGGCGCCGATTCCATTCCCTTGTGGAAATCTTCCCAACCTTCCGGGATTTTCGGTCCAATGGAAATCAGGTGCTCAACAGTCGGTGATTCTGCCATTGAGTCGTTGATGTGCTCAATAATCGGTTCTTCGCCCACAGCGATAATTGCTTTGATATCGGCAGCGTTGTTGCGGTAAATCAAATCCTTTTTGGTTAATAAATGGGTGGCGGGAATGATAATTACACCGATTTTGTGTAATGCTACAATCGTAAACCAAAACTCAACACGACGTTTGAGGATCGCCATTACCATATCCCCTTTTTTCAGCCCTAATTTTAAGAAGAATGAAGCAGCTTGATCGGAATATTTCTTCATATCTCCGAATGAAAACTCTTTGTATTCGCCGTGGTCATTTGTCCATTTTAGCGCGATTTTAGTGGGAGAAATTTTAGCCCACTCGTCAACCACATCATATCCAAAATTAAAATGTTCCGGTACGATTACCTGATAATTTTCCTGAAAGTCCTGCTGGCTTGAAAAAACAGATTGTTTTAAGTATTTTTGGAACATACCTATTGTATTATATAGTAATCAGGAGAATTATTGATTAACAAAAATCCTCCTTTCAAATAAAATTAAGTATCAGATTTGAAGACTAAAAGCAATCAGCTTCTTCGGTCTTCTAACTCTCATTTTTTTTCTAAAGAATTACAGCTAAAAACTCCACTTTATTTCCTCCTAATGCTTTCATTCCATGCGGTTTAGAAGAGTCGAAATAGATACTGTCGCCTTCATTCAGTATCAGGTCATTTCCCCCCACATGTAGATGCAACGAGCCTTTTATTACAAGGTTAAATTCCTGTCCGGCATGAGAATTAAGTGTAATGTCTTTATCATTCGGCTCTACGGTTACCACAAAAATATCGGCTCTCTTTCCCACAAAACCGGTGCAAAGTGCTAAATATTTATAAGCTTTCGTACGCTCTACGCTAACTTCACTTCCTTTTCGAGTTACACAAAAAGTTGAAGCACGCGCTGACTCGCCGGTAAGCAACTCGGCAGTATCTATTTCAAAAGTTTGAGCCAAAATAAACAAAAAGCTCATTGGGATATCCGATTTCCCACTTTCATATTTCAGATAATCACTCGTCGATATGCCGCATTTTTCGGCAACTTGATCCGGATTTAAGCCCAGCGCATCCCGAAGACCTCGCAGGCGTTCTGCTATTTGTGCTATTTCATGATTCATAACTAATTTTAAAATATTAAGGTGTAAACGAATGAGGAGAGAAACACGCAACAGACTCCCAAGCTAAATCCGCCAATGGTCTGAGCGAGTGTATGCGCTTTGAGGAAAATGCGTGAAATGGCAACTAACCCCGAAACTAAAATTGAGAGAACAATCAACCACATTGGGTTGATTTCCAAGAAGTAAGAAGCCGCTATTACGCTCCCGACAAACGCGCCCATCCCTGCCGCGTGTGCACTAATTTTCCATTTTAAATTGATAAAAACCATAAGCACTACAGAAATCACGCAGCCGATTGCAATGGAAATTATTTCTTTTGGGAAATTCATTGTGCGCCAGAGAAATAAAACCCAAAATACGTATGCAAGCAGAGAAAACAAGTAAGGCATGGTACGTTCTTCACGGCGCGAGATAAAAAGGTCTTTGACCTGACCTCTTTTCATCATCATTAAAATGGGGAGAGCCGGGAAAATACCGGTGAAAAGCAGTGTACCGATAATTGCAATTAGGCTGTATGTGCTCCCGATAAGTTTGAAAAGGGGTGTCTGCATAAGCAGTATCACTCCGATGGTCGGCATTATAAGTGGCTGAAAAGTATAGGAAATGACTTTAAGAAATGTTCTCATTAGTTGAATAAATGGTTGATTCGTGTACTGGTATATTCGATTATAGGTGTCTTTGAGAGTTTTTTTATATTGTTTTTTCAGATGCTTATTATTAAAGCTCTCATGCAAGCAGCAACGAATTGGGAGTTAAATTTCCTTTCTCAATCTCGCTACCGGGATATTTAGCTGTTCGCGGTATTTTGCGGCAGTTCTCCTTGCAATTAAATAGCCGCGTTCTTTCAGCGCATCCACCAATTTGTCATCGTTGAGCGGGTTTCGCTTGTCCTCTTCATCGATTACTTCCTGCATTATTTTCTTGATTTCGCGGGTTGAAATTTCCTCTCCGGACTCATTGGTCATTGCTTCGGAAAAGAAATATTTCACAGCAAAAACACCAAATTCAGTTTGAACGTATTTGCTGTTGCTTACACGTGAAACTGTAGAAATATCATAACCGGTAATGTCTGCTATGTCTTTCAGCACCATTGGCTTGAGTGATATCTCATCTCCTTCAATGAAAAATTCTTTCTGGAAATTCACGATTGCCGACATCGTAGTCAATAGTGTTTGTTGGCGTTGTTTAATCGCGTCGATAAACCAACGCGCGGCATCGATTTTCTGTTTCACAAACATCACGGCATCTTTCATTTCGCGCGTCTGATTCGATTTGTTGGCAGAATAATCTTCGAACATGTCATTGTACGTGCTGTTCACTCGTAGTTCCGGCACATTCGTGTTATTCAAGTGAACGGTGAGAACTCCATCATCATTTTCAACTAAAAAATCGGGTATTATAACAGAAAAAGTGCGTTCAAAAACATTTCCGCCCCAGGCGCTTCCCGGTTTTGGATTCAACTTTGTGATCTCATCCAACGCTTCTTTCAGACCTTCTTCATCCAAATTCATCGCGCGCATGATCTTATCATAATGTTTTTTGGAGAATTCTTCGAAATAATCGGAAATAATCCGCTTTGCAACGTCAACTATTGGTGTTGACTCTTTTCTGTCCAATTGAAGCTGTAAGCATTCCTGCAGATCAAGCGCTCCGACTCCTGCCGGATCCAATTGGTGTACTTTTTTGATAAGAGATTGAATCTCGTTGTCGCTCGTTTCCACACCCGCCTGAAAAACAATGTCATCTGCCATTGACTCGGCATCACGCCTCAGATAGCCTTCATCATCGATATTCCCGATAATATACTCTACTAATTTTCGCTGTCTTTCATTCAAATGAAGTAATCCAACTTGCTCGATTAAGTATTCATGGAAAGTAAATCCGGCCGAAAATGGAATATCTTCATGCTTTTCATCTCGTGATGTGTTGTTCGCAACTAATTTATAGTCCGGAGTTTCATCGTCAGACATATAATCTTCCAGATCAAAATCATTTTCCGGATCATAATCCTCATCATGTTCATTGGAGTTATCCACTTCTTCTACCAGATGCTCGGGTGCATCAGGTCCCTCCTCAAGAGCCGGATTCTCCTCCAGTTCTTGACGAATTCGCTCCTCCAACTCCAATGTCGGGATTTCAAGCATCTTTATTACCTGAATCTGTGCCGGCGAAAGTTTTTGCTGTAATTTTTGTTGTAATTGTTGTCTTAACATTATGCAGTAAACAAGTTGACAAGTAAATAAAGTAAACTATAATATAAGAATAATGATTTATTTGTGCAACTTCTTTGTCAATCAAATTATATTCTACAAAGATACATGTTTTCATTTAAAATGAATCTTTTAATGCAAAATTAAACAACTTTCAACATACATTGCAAGGAGAAAGAGTAGTTTTTCTGTTGAAAACTTCTCAAAGCTTTCAATTTTCCAACTTTGAAAAAAAGAATAAAATGAGTAGATTTGCACTTCTGTAAAAAATGATATGAAACGGCCGTTAAACGCAATATTTCACCTAAACCGCATGAAGATCTATGGCGTGTTCCATACGACCTTAATTTAAAGAATTAAAAATATTCGGATGAAAAGCAACTTTATCAAAACTGAAAATGGTAATTTGCACGTAATTTCAGCAGGTGAATCGGGCAATGCAGTGCTTCTTTTAAGTGGTGCCGGCATGGATAATGCCATTTTAAGCTGGAAACGTCTTATTCCCGTACTTGCAGAGTCGTATCGGGTTTTTGCGATTGACTGGCCGAAACAAGGGAAAAGTTCTCCGTGGTCGGGACTTGCGGATCATGATTTTTTGGTGAAATGTGTGGACATTGTCCGGACACATTTTGATTTGAAGAAAGTGATGCTTGTCGGGCTTTCACAGGGTGGAGCCATTACGTTGGCGTACACGATTTTAAATCCGGATAAAGTAGAAAAAATTGTTGTTCTCGCTCCCGGAGGAATCATTCGTTTTCCGCCGGTTATTCACCAGTTGCTTTGGCTTTCAGCAAAATTACCTTGGCTGACCAAGAGTATTTCTAAGCTCTATTTTGTCAATCGGCGAAAAACAGAAAAAGCGTCGAAGGCAATTCTTATTGAGCCGCCGTCTGATTTTGATGAAATAGTGGATGAGGTAATGTTAGAAGCTGCGAATAACGGTGCAGGAGCAACGGACTGGCAGAATAACTCCATTGGATTTCTCAGAATGAAGGTTTACTTAGTTCCAGAACTTCACAAAATCACCTGTCCCTGCCTGTTCATTCAGGGAGTAAAGGACGTGGCGATAAGTCCGAAGCAGGCCGCAAAGGCTGCAGGACACATTCCAACAGCAAAATTTGTATTGCTTGAAAATACAGGACATTGGCCAAACAGGCAATCACCTGAAAAGGTAAATAGAATGATTTTGGATTTTTTGAATAATAACTGACATTTCCAATAGTCGAAACGATGAAAATGATGATTTCAAATCCTGAGTTTGATTTTCATTAATAGAGTTGTTAATAGGACACTGACACTTTCAACGGCATTGACTGCTGTGACTAAAAAATGCAAAATTCCGCTTCAAGCTTCAGCTCCGATAAATCGGAATTTTCAATTTGCAATTGGGAGAAAAAGTCAAGACCATCTCATTATAAACCGTGATTATGGGTTGTTCGTGTTGTTTTAGATTAATTTCATTTTTCTTGCAAACACTATTTGTACTTATATGAGAAAATTATTTATTATCCCATTTTTATTTTTGTTTTGTGCTTTAACTTTCTCGCAAAGTCCACAAAAATCACCAAATAATTACAAGGTGTTTCATACATCTGTGTGTTTCGATTTGCTGTCAAGTTTTGCGAGTTATGAAGAATTGCTTGAACACTCATTTTTTGAACATTCATTAGCAAAAGATTCCGTTTTTATTTCTGAAGTACAAACGATTAATGATAAAATCAGACCTTCTAACATTTGTAATTTTTATGCAAGTTTACCGACAAACAAAGATGATATCGATACGTGTTTAGCTTTCTTTTTATCAGTAAAACAAAAAGATATTCCGGATAAATGGCAAGGGAAATACATTGAAAATGTTTTCAGTGTATTACCTCAGATTCAAAACTGCATAAGAAAACTAATTGATGCCGGTTTTGAACAGTTTTGGGAACAACATATATTTCCAAAGTTGGAAAATGCAATTGTTGGATTCAGCTTTAAGGATGGAATTTTAGATCAAATTCATTCAGAGCTAATTAAGATGTCCGGTAATGGCAAGTTGAATGAAGAGTATTCAAAAATTTACATTCTTGATATTGACAATGCTTTTTCGCTTAATGACGAAACATTTTGCTGTACATACTTGCTGTTAGACAAAGAATTAGCCGAAAAATACAGAATAAACTTCATTCAAGTTTATATCCACGAGAATTTGCATAGACTCTACTTGTCGAAAGATTTAATGAATAATCTCGAAGATTTATTTGAAAAAGATCCATTTTTCAACAAGAATGAAAGTATTGCTCGAAATTACGGCGAAGGTCAAAACGAAGCATTCATTGTGGCTGCAGAATGTTACATTTCACGCAAATTAGGATTGAAAACAGATAACGATGTTTTTGTCGAATTTAGTGAGTACGTTGATGGAAGCTTAGTGCTTGCTCCTATTATTTACAATTATCTGTCAAAGAAAAAAGACAAAGAATCAATGAATGATTTTATTTCAAAACTATTCAAAACTAAAAAGATAAAAGCAGGTAAGATTGAAAAGCAATATAAGCTGGCAATGAAGCAAATTAAAGCAAAAGCAATGTAAATAATTTCCCTTTATTTGCGTCATTTGTACAATTCGTTTTTAGAATAAACTGATGAGAAAGCTATTAAAACAGATTGAATTTATCAAGGAAATTGACAAGATAAAATACATTTTCCGGAAAACGAAGCTGATAAACAGCGACCGCCCTGAAAACGATGCGGAGCACAGCTGGCATTTGGCAATGATGGCAATTGTGCTTTCCGAATACTCAAATGAGCCGATTGATATTCTCAAAGTACTGAAAATGGTGTTAATTCATGATATCGTAGAAATTGACAGTGGCGATGTGTTTGTTTATGACAAAGAAAAGAGTCACGATAACTTTGAGGAAGAGCTGAAGGCTGCTAAACGGATTTTCGGAATGTTACCGGAAGAGCAAGCTGAAGAATTTCTCAATATCTGGCTCGAATTTGAAGCGATGAAAACGCCCGAAAGCAAGTTTGCTCGGGCTGTTGACAGATTGGAACCGCTTCTGCAAAACACCTCCAACAATGGCGGAACTTGGCGCGAGTATGATGTCAAATATGATAAAGTAATCGAAAAAAAGCAAGTGATAAAAGAAGGATCGGAAAAATTGTGGGATTTTGCCAAAAACCTGATTGATGAAAGTGTGGAGAAAGGGATACTAGACCAATAACCCTGCCCCCTAACCCCCTGAAGGGGGGATTTTGGTGGGTAGGTTCAAATTTGTAAAACAATTAACAATTGCATCTCTTATTTCCCCGTCAACTGACGGGGATTGAGGGGCTTCTTGTTCCCCCTTTAGGGGGTTAGGGGGCTTATATGATTGACCAACAAACCATAGAACGAATCAACGACGCCGCACGGATAGAAGATGTGGTGAGTGATTATGTTACGCTTCGAAAACGTGGTGTAAACATGATTGGTTTGTGTCCGTTTCATAACGAAAAAACACCTTCAATTACCGTTTCTCCCGCCAAGGGAATTTTCAAATGTTTCGGATGCGGGAAAGGTGGCAATTCAATCCATTTTATAATGGAACATGAGCAGCTTTCTTACGTGGAAGCGCTGAAGCATTTAGCTCGAAAATACCACATTGAGGTAGTTGAGAAGGAGCTTACTCCGGAAGAAATTGCTGCCAGAAATGACCGCGAGAGCATGTTGCTGGTCAACGAATATGCTCAAAAATACTTTGTATCAACGCTTTACAACCATGTAGAGGGCAAAGCAGTTGGATTGGGCTATTTTCGGGAACGGGGTTTCAGGGATGATATAATAAAAAAATTCCAACTTGGATATTGTCTCGATGAAAAGGACGCTTTCACACAAAAAGCATTGAAAGAAGGATATCAAAAAGAGTTTCTGGTAAAAACAGGATTGACTTACGAAGGGGATAATAATTATGTTGCCGACCGTTTTCGCGGGCGGGTCATGTTTCCGATTCACTCTCTTTCCGGAAAAGTGTTGGCTTTCGGTGGTCGAATTCTGAAAAACGATAAAAATTTAGCCAAATACGTTAACTCCCCCGAGTCGGAAATATACCACAAGAGTAACGAACTTTACGGTATTTTCTTTGCAAAACAAGCGATTGTCAAACAAGATCGCTGTTTTTTGGTGGAAGGTTATACCGATGTCCTTTCAATGCATCAGAGCGGGATTGAGAATGTGGTAGCTTCGTCGGGAACGGCGTTGACTCCGGGTCAAATCCGCTTGATACACCGTTTCACAGAAAATGTGACAGTGATTTATGATGGTGATCCGGCAGGAATAAAAGCGTCGCTTCGTGGAATCGATTTGCTCTTGGAAGAAGGATTGAATATCAAGGTTTTACTTTTACCGGACGGAGAAGACCCGGATAGTTTTGCCCGAAAACACAATGCTTCAGATTTTATCAAAATAGTGAATGAAAACTCGGTTGACTTCATGCGTTTCAAAACGAATTTGCTTCTTGAAGATGCCGGGAATGATCCGATAAAAAAAGCCGGATTGATTCAAGATATTGTCCGAAGTATTGCCTTTATTCCCAATCAGATAATTCGAGCAGAATATGTAAAAGAGTGTAGCACTTTGCTTGGAGTCAATGAGCAGATTCTCTATCATGAGATTAATAAAATAAAAAACAAAAAGCTTGAGGCCAGGCTGATTCGTCCGGGTGAACCCAAAAAAGAAGTTCCGAAAGAGGACGATGCCTCGAAGAGTTTTGCACAGAATGTTGCGCAATTAAGGACGAAATTTGCCGGAGAAGAGGAGAATATTATTCGTCTTTTAATTAAGTTTGGAAATCATACGCTTTATAAATCCGCCGGAAGTAACGGCGAAAATGAAATCATCTATAGAGTATGCGAGTATGTACTAAGTGAACTTTCACAAGACAATTTGGTGTTTCAGAATCCGATTTTTGAAAAGATGAAAAATGAATATGCTGAAAATTACAGAAATGAAGAGTTTGAAGCCTCAACCCACTTTCTGTATCATTCGGATGTAGAAGTAAGCAGAGCCGCGGTTGATCTGATTTCAGAGAAATATACGCTGAGTAAAGTGCACGAAAGGTATCAAACAGTAAAACCGGATGAAGAAAGGTTGAACGAATTGGCTCCAAAATTCATTTTGGAGTACAAATTAGCGATAATAATGAACAACCGAAAAGATAAAATGTTAGAGATGAAGCAGGCTTTCGAAGCCAAAGACAAAGAAAAAATGGCTTTAATCCGTACTGATATTGAACGAATTGACCAATTAAAGCAGATACTCTCAAAAGAATTGGATAGAGTGTTGAATTTGATTTGAAACAAAGAATTGCAAGACAAAGAATGAAATTCAACTTTTTTCACTTCATTTTGTATATTTATGATACTGAAATCACTCTGATGGTGTAATATCCAAAAAAGAAACGTTCCCACTATAAGAAAAAAATAACTATGAACTGGAAAGATTTAGCAAAAAATGCATCTCGCGCCTTGAATTTAATTTCAGACAAGAAGATAAATGAAGTTTTATTGGTTTTAGCCGATGAAATCGAAGAAAAATGCTCGGAAATTTTGAAAGCAAATGCTTTTGACTTGGCGAAAATGGAGCCAAGTAATCCGCTTTATGACCGACTTCAACTTACTCCTGAACGGGTACAGGGAATTGCGGGAGATATTCGCAATGTTGCCAAATTACCTTCGCCTCTTGGTCGTACGTTGATGAAAACCACGCGCCCGAACGGGATGAAAATTACTAAAATTTCCGTTCCTTTCGGAGTAATTGGCGTTATTTATGAAGCCCGGCCGAATGTGAGTTTCGATGTCTTTTCGCTCTGCTTTAAATCCGGAAATGCATGCGTGCTTAAAGGCGGAAGTGATGCCCATAATTCCAATCTGGCAATCGTAGGGTTGATAAAAAACATATTGAAACAGAACGGATTGGATGAAAATATCGTTACGTTGCTGGATGCCGGACGGGAAGCCACCTCGGAATTGCTAAATGCCGTGGGGTATGTAGATATGATTATTCCGCGCGGTGGATTTGGATTGATTAGCTATGTGCGTGAAAACTCGAAAGTACCGGTTATTGAAACAGGCGCGGGAGTTTGTCACACCTATTTTGATGAATTTGGTGATTTGGAAAAAGGGAAAAGCATTGTTTTTAATTCCAAAACTCGCCGTGTAAGTGTATGTAACTCGTTGGATTGTTTGATATTACATGAAAGTAGATTGGATGATTTGCCTGAGCTTTGTATCAAAATGGCAGAAAAAAATGTATTGATTTACGCCGATGAGCCGGCTTACCGGGCACTTTCAGGGAAATACCCTGAAAACCTGCTCAAAGAAGCCGATGAGAAAAGCTTTGGAACTGAGTTTTTAGACTATATTATGTCAGTAAAAACAGTAAAAAATGTAGGAGAAGCTATAGAGCAAATTACTAAATACAGCTCTAAACACAGCGAATGCATTGTCACTGAAAATAAGGAAATCGCCGATATTTACACAAAAAGTGTCGATGCCGCGTGTGTTTATACCAATGTCTCAACAGCATTTACCGATGGAGCTCAATTTGGTTTGGGTGCCGAAATCGGTATCAGTACACAAAAACTACATGCCCGCGGACCGATGGGATTGGAAGAACTCACTTCGTATAAATGGCTGATAGAGGGTGATGGACAGGTGAGAGAATAAACCGCATTTTAACGCCTAAAGGGCAATGTCATTAAATTAAGGATTATTTTACTGATTTTATGGTGTTTGTCAATGTTGCTCGATGTAATGTCTGTAGGACATTCCCATGAATAACCCCAAATGAAATTAGGGGTAGGCAATGCAGTTAAATTAAGAACGCTGTAAGCGTTCCCCATTATTTTTTTGGAAAACTCCTACAGAGTTTTTTAAGTAATTTGAGCGATTTACCCCCAATTAAAATTAAGGGTTATTCACGGACAACTTCTACGAAGTTATGATTGGTTCTCTGCAATAAATTACTCTGTTTTAGTCTATAAAACAAATCAAAATTCAGCTACACATTCTTAACTCTCCTTTAGGAGATTAAGGGGCTTTTTTTATGTCAACACTCGGAAACATCATTTGGATAATTTTTGGCGGTATTTTCATTGCCATAGAATACGTTATTGGAAGTATTGCGCTAATGATTACGATTATTGGCATTCCGTTCGGGCTTCAGTCATTAAAATTGGCAGAATTAACACTTTTCCCTTTCGGCAGAAAAATTGTCAAAAATGAAACTTCTTCCGGATGTATTTCTATTCTTATGAATATTATCTGGTTTTTCGTAGGAGGATTACCTATCGCACTTACCCATTTGCTTTTTGGTATTCTATTTTACATTACCATTATCGGTATTCCATTTGGGAATCAGCATTTTAAGCTTATGAAGTTGGCTTTTGTCCCATTTGGGAAAAGGATTGAGAAAAAATTAAATTTATGTAACAAAAAACTTGATTTATTTGGAAAATTTAGGAGATAACTCACCTCTTTTCAAATATTTTTGTCTTTTTTGATTGAATATCCAAAAAAAATGCTTTCCTTTGTTCCTTGAAAGGAAAGTGTATTTTTCGCTTGGTTCAAAATCCGACAATTCTCTCCAAGATTTATTGAATGAAAATTGTGTTTTTAACCTTTCGTTTTCTATACTATTTCTATAATCACAATTTTTTATTCAATTTTTTTATTTATTTATGAACATTTATTTTGGAAACCTGAGCTACAAAGTTCGGGAAAATGATTTGCAAAACATCCTTGCTGAGTATGGTGAAATTACTTCATGCAAAATTATCAAAGATCGTGAAACAGGCAAATCAAAAGGATTTGGTTTCGTAGAAATGCCAAATGACGATGAAGCTACTAAAGTTATTGAAGAACTTAACGGTGCCGAACTTGATGGACGCACAGTAGTAGTAAAAGAAGCTAAACCTAAAGTTTAATTATTTTCTTTAAGGAATTTTAGAAACTTCCATTTCATTCGTGAAATGGAAGTTTTTTTTTATTGCCGTAATTCTTTCACTAAAAGCGGCTCATCTGTCGTTATGAAATCTACGTTCAAATCAAGCATTCGACGTATTTCTGCTGGTTTATTGACAGTCCAAACATTCACTTTTAATCCCAAATCATGTGCTTGCTTCACCCATGTTGGATTTTTTTGGATAACAGAATAATGATAATCTATCCCTGCAGCGCCAATTTCTTTCATCACAGCAGGCGAAAGATCACCGTTCAGATAATATACTTTTGCTTTTGGATTTAAATGGATTAATCCGGTGGTAAGATTCAATCCGAATGAAATATATTCCACTCGATGCTGTAAATTCAAAGCTTTCACCATCTTGATTGTCTTCTTTGCAAGTAAATCTTCCTGCAGTTTTGTCCTATGCTTTTTAAGCTCTATTATCAGAATTAAATCCTTTGTTTTTTTGAATTCTTTCAAATACTCTTTCAATGTCGGCATCGACTCTCCATTTGACAGTTTGATAGATTTCAACGTTTTGTGATCTGTATCTTGTACAGAAATTTTCTTTCCGTTAAAGAAAATTGAATCATCGTGATTGACCATTGGTACGCCATCTGAAGACATCCACACATCCAGTTCTGACCCGTAAATGGCAATTGAATCTGCTTTTTTAAGAGCAACGATGGAGTTTTGAGCTGAGCCGGGTGTGTTCCAATATCCGCGATGTGCAATGATTTGAGTCTGGGAAAGAAGAGTCAAATGCACAAGAAGCAAAATAATCGGAAGAATTATTTTTTTCATTTCAATATATAGTTGATTTTCCGCAAAGTTAATACACCTTTTTCAAATTCAAAAGGGTGAATAATTCTTTACAAAAATCGATCAATTGTTTTTTGACAAATTCTGTTATCCCCTCGAACCCATTATTTTTTGTATTTTTGCAAAAAACTATTCGAATATGCTAAAGGGAATTTTCAAATCATCCGGTACATTCAGTAAGCTGCTTTTATTAATTCTATTGCTTTTGTTTTTTGCTGTTTTGGGAATGTTGGTTATTAAATTCACCATTGGGGATAGCGGTGACATTCAAATAATCAAGATTAACCAATTGCTTCTCTCTTTTTTCACACTACTTTTTCCACCCGTTCTTGCCGGATATTTATGGTATGAAAAGCCGATTTCAGCTTATTATCTTGACAAATTGCCTTCGTTAAAAATGGCCGTTTTGTCTATAATTTTGATATTCGTACTTTCACCGTTTATCAATCTGTTGGCATTTATCAATGAACAAATGACATTTCCGCCGTTTTTTGCGGAGATGGAGAAATTCTTTTTAGAAATGGAAACAGGTGCTACTGAACTCACCAAGCAAATGTTAAACGTCGATTCATTTAACGGGCTAATGTTCAATTTGTTGGTGATGGCTGTGATGCCTGCATTGGGGGAAGAAATATTTTGTCGGGGAGCGTTGCTCAATATTTTTTCGGAAAATAGAAATAAATACGTAGCGATTTGGGTTGTGGCAATAATTTTCAGTTTAATTCACTTCCAAATGTACGGATTCTTACCAAGAATGCTTCTTGGTGCTCTACTTGGATATTTGCTTGTTTGGTCCGGAAGCTTATGGTTACCGATTTTGGTGCATTTTATAAATAATGCCTCTATCGTTTTGATATCTTATTTTGGGAAAGAAAACGGCACGTTGGATACACTCGAGAACCTCGGAAAAGCAGAAACATGGGGATACGGGATAGCAAGTGCCGTTGTATCGGCTGTGATAATTTTGTGGATTGTAAGATCAGGAAAAACTACTTAATCGAAATTGGCTTTTTGAGAAGCTACTATGCGTAATAATGAGAAGGATATTGCGCTAAATTAGATTGTTAGAACTGCTCAAAATTCAGAACTATATACTAAAGTTCCCATTTCCTCTCTTCTTTCAGCCACGATCATCAGTGCTTCTTCGCGTATAAAATCGGGTAGTCGAATATTGCGAAGTTGTAAACTTCGAAGCCAGCCTGAAACATCGCTCTCATTCATCGAATAGAAAACTTCGGAAATAGAATCTACCTGATTTTTTGTGTAATTTTCGGGAGAAATGCCGGCAAGCACATCTAATTCCTCATCATCGAAATATTCGATCTTCGCGTCAACAATTTGCAAATTATCTATTTCACATATCTCGTGAGCACCACAGCAAAGCGGGTCTTCATTAACCACAACTTCCACCGGCTCGTTTTTGCCTTTTCGGTTGAAATAGGTGGCAACAAAAACAATAAGCCCTACAAGGATTAATAATAAAATTAATGATAACATGAATCTATTTACGATTTTGGTATTTACGCCGGATAATTGTTGGGTTTATGATTGGAATAATCATAATTTTGCGTAAATACAATACAACAAAAAACTATTCGAATTTGATTTTTATCTATCTGTCAAGCGTTTTTTAATTCAAAACTTTTGCTCAATTTATAACAATTCAATCATACACTTAGTTCAGACCGCAAAATTAATACAATTCGTAATAATACGGTAAATTCATTTTACAATATTAGAATATTTAACGCTCATTTCTTGGGTTTTACACAATAAAACAACGATTTTACGGTTTTTATCATGCCAATACTACCTTCATCACGCCCAAGAGGTAGAAAAGGTAGGAAAGTCAATTTTTGATACAAATATTAAGCTGTGGCAAAGAAAATATTCAATCATATTACACACATTAAACTACTACATAAATCTCTCTTAAGGATCTCGAAAGCAATCGGGATAGGGGGCTTTATGCTTATCTTTATTCTTGTTTTCAGCAGTTGCTCTACAAGTAAAAATACCTCCATGTCCCGTCGTTATCATGCCATGCTAACCAAATACAACATTGCTTTCAATGGAAATCTAAGTTACAAAGATGGGATGGAAAACATAACAAAAGCCAATAAGGACGATTATTCTCAAATCATTCACCTTTTTCCCATTAGCAACCATGCCAACGCCTCGAGCGCAACCGGCAATATGGATAGAGTTATAGAAAAAAACCGGAAAGCAATAAAATTACACTCCATAAAAAAGAAACCTGAACGGGATTACAAAAAAATGCGCGACCCAAAATATCAGGAATGGTACAATCAAAACGAATACAATCCCGAGCTGAAAAAAGCCTGGCTACAATTAGGAAAAGCAGAATTTCATAAAGGCGATTTTCTTGGTTCTGTCGGTACGTTTTCATATATCACACGTTATTATTCGTCTGTGCCTGATGTTGTTACTGAAGCTCAAATTTGGATGGCACGTGCTTATACCGAGCTTGATTGGCTTTATGAAGCGGAAGATGTGTTGAAGAAAATAAAAAAAGAGCTGATTACTCCATTTAATTCCGGAATTTACTCTTCAGCTTGGGCAGATTTATTGATAAAACAGAATGAATTCCGCAGTGCAATTCCGTATCTAAAAACGGCAATAGATAATGAAAAAGATAAAAAACAACGAGCACGTTTTAACTATGTAATGGCTCAATTGCTTGAAAAAACAGGAGATAAACAAGGTGCCGTGGATCATTTTTCGCGTGTTATCAGCTCTACTCCGCCTTATGAGATGGATTTTAATGCTCGAATTAGTCGAGCACAACTAATCTCGAAAAACACCGCAAGCATTGAAAGCGAACTTAAACGAATGGCTCGAAATCGGAATAATAAAGATTTTTTAGACCAGATTTATACGGCATTGGGAAATATTTTTCTGAATGAAAAAGACTCCACAAAAGCTATTGAATACTACAATCTTGCGATTAAAGAAAGTACAAGAAACGGCGTAGAGAAAGGCGTTCCGCTCGTTACGTTGGGTGATTTGTATTACAAAAAACGGGAATATGTGAAAGCTCATCCATTTTATGACGAAGCCTCGAAAATTTACACCAATGAATTTGCTGATTTTCAGAGAATTAGTCATCGAGCCGAAGTTCTTAGCGACTTGGTAAAAGAGTATGATATCGTCCATTTGCAAGACAGCTTGTTAGCGCTGGCTGCTATGCCTGAAAAAGAGCGATTGGTGGCGATAAACAAGGTGATTGAGCAGGTTAAAAAGGATGAAAAAGCCGAAGAAGAAGGGAAACTAATGGCTCAAAATCGAATAGAAGATGATTTTGCCATGCCGATGCAGCCAATCGGCGCCGGAGCGGGCGATTGGTATTTTTATAATTCAATGAATGTAAATAACGGGAAAAACGAGTTTCGTCGCCGTTGGGGAAACCGAAAGCTGGAAGACAACTGGCGACGTGCCAATAAATCGGCTTCGCTTTTTGCAGAAAATGAAACGACGGAAATGACGGACAGCACGGCAATGGCGAGCAATGACAGCACAGCTATTTCTGACCCGAATGTGCCTGCATTCACTCAAACTTCGGACAAAAAAAGCGTGGATTATTACCTGGCTCAAATTCCGTTTACGCAGGCTCAAAAAGAAAAATCCAACGAACAAATTGCCACCGGACTGTACAATATGGCATTTGTTTACAAAGATAAAATTGAAGATTATCCGCTGGCTTACAAGACTTTCGATGATTTTCAAAAACGATTTGGCACGGACGACCGCATTCTGGAAACGCTGTATCAACGTTTTCTTTTATCTTCGAAGGAAAACAATCCGACTCTTGCCTCGCAATTTCGTAATGAGATTTTAGCACAATATGCTGATAGCAAATACGCAGAAATGCTTGCCGACCCGGACTTTATCCGAAATCAGCAACGGATGTTTGAAGAGCAGGATTTTATTTACGGAAAAACCTACACGGCGTTCACGCACAGCAATTACAAGACCGTTTTTGCCAACACGGAAGAGATAAAACGGAAATATCCGCTCTCGACTTTGCTACCGCAATTTGAGTTTTTGAATACATTAAGCATTGGGAAAACTGAAGGTTCCGAAAAATTTGAGCAATCGCTCAACGCCTTGGTGGAAACTTACCCCGAAAGCAATATCGGTGCCATTTCCAAGGATATTTTGGCATTATTAAAACAAGGAAATATCGCCCAACAGGGCAAAACATTCGGCTCGCTGCTTACCAAGCGCGAGCAGGAAAATCTGACACCCGAAGAGAAAGAAGCGCAACAATTTTCGGAAACGAAATTTGCTCCGCACCGCATGATGCTGATTACCGATGCTGATAATGAGGCGATTAACAAATTGCAGTACAATTTGGCGATTTTCAATTTCTCGCGTTTTATGATTAAAGATTTCGGGTTTCAGCTGACGCAGGTGGATGCCGATCGGCGAGCGCTTTCGGTGCTGAATTTAGCGTCGTACAACGAGGGAATTTGGTACCAAAACACGCTGGCTACCGACAAAGAATTGGAAGAGCAGATGAAGGAAATGAACGTGGAACAGGTAATTATCTCGGAAGATAATTTTGGAAAACTGCGCACGGTTTTCACGCTGGATGATTATTTAGTATTTAATGAAGAAGTGTTGAGCAAGGACGTCCCAACCGCTTTGCTGGCAGCCAGCGAAGCGCCTGAACCGATGAAAAAATCGACGACGGTGGAGATTATTGATGGGACGAAAGACTTGCCCCCTAAAGACCTGCCCCCTAGCCCCCTAAAGGGGGAACAAGAAGTGGAAAAGTCAGATATAGCACAAAAAAATGACGAACCTGTAAAAGAAGTTTCTCAAAATAAGAATATTTCGATAGGGCAACAGCCCGAACAACCCGTTCTGACTGTACAAAATAATCAGCAAACGGAAGAACCTAAAAAGGAGCAGACTAATACGTCTGTACCGACAAAACCGCTTGAAGAGAAAATTGAACAACCGAAAAAAACAGAGGAACAAAAACCCACTGAAATTCAAAAACCGCAATCCGCAACTCTCCCCCCTGCGGGGGAAGCTGGAGAGGGGCTCGAAACCAAGAGTTCAATAATCGACCAAAGCGCTAAAATACCCCCTTCAGAGGGCGAGGGGGCTTTATTCAAAGGTCTCTACGCCTACCGTGCCAACGCACCGCACTACGTGGCGTTTTACATTCCGCGTGGCGGACGGTTTGACTTTGAAACGGTGAAAAATGCGTTGGACGCGTACAATTCCGCAAATTACGGCGCGATGAATTTGAAAGTTACCTTGGAAGAATTTGGACGGGAAAGTATTATCTTTGTGAGCACATTCGCCGATGCCAACGTGGCAAAATCGTATTTCCTGCGGATGCTGAGAGACCCATCCATCGTGAAAGCCACATCGGGTATGAACAAGCGAAACCTGATTATCACGCAGGATAACCTGAACACCATGCTCCACAACAATGCTTTGGAGGTGTATTTTGAGTTTATGCGGGAATATTATTTGAAGTAATTTACGATTTTAGATTTTAAGATTTACGATTGGGCTGTTTTGGGTGTGGCGACATTTTGTCGTTATATATTTCATCTCAAATCAACTAAATAGTTTCTTCTTATGTAAACTTTTATTACCTTTGCCTTGTTATTTAATCACAATGAAACAGTTTTTTGAAATAAGATTTTTGGATGAAGCATTTGATTTTCTGAAAAGTTTGGACAAAAAACATTATAAAAAAATTATCTACAACATCCGAAAAACACAAATCGAAATTGACCCTGAATTATTCAAAAAATTAAATGATGATATTTGGGAATTTCGAACGTTATATCAAGGGCTTCAATATAGATTGCTGGCTTTCTGGGATAAAAGCACTGATGTAGAAACATTAGTTATTGCTACGCACGGTTTTATTAAAAAACAAAGCAAAGTCCCTGAAAGAGAGATTCAACGAGCTGTTCAGTTGCGTACCAAATATCTTAACGAAAAAAATGAAAGGAAAAATCAATGAAAACTTACACATTAAATGAAGTTACCGATGAACTTATCGGTAAAATAGGCACACAGGAACGAGATTTATTTGAATATGAACTCCAAATGGAGCTAATCGGGAAAGCAATTCGCGATACCCGAAAAGAAAGGAACTTAACCCAAGAAGAACTCGGAAAATTAATTGGCGTTCAGAAAGCTCAGATTTCAAGGATTGAAAACAACACGAGCAACGTTACGATGGATACGCTTATGCGTGTATTTACAGCACTTAAAGCCAAAGTCAAATTGCAAATTGAACTACCGAATATCAGTGTCAGCGTTGAGCAATAACGATTTGCTGAAACGGGGTAAATCTAATGCTAGCTGATAACCTGTAGTTTGCGTGCAGAGCAAACATAAAACATAAACCGTTTATTCTTGTTGGATATTTGAAATAATTTTCTATCTTTACAGCGGCATCTACCCGTTAAAAATGACTTGCTAAAATCGGGGAAAGCAGCTTTCATTGATTTTTGAATATGTCCCCGAACGGGGAAAGCGGCTCGAAAGCATTTTTGCGGATGTCCCCAAGCGGGGAAAGGCATTTTAATTCCTTTTTGCAGGTTTCCCCGAATGGGGAAAGAAGTAAAATTGACATTTTGTAAACTTCCCCAAGTGGGGAAAGCCGTTTTAATCGATTTTTATTCGTTTCCACAACGAGAGCAGCTAAAATCTATAGCATTTTGTAAGTTTTGTAATTGAGATATACATTTGTTTTATCAACTTAAAAAAATCAATATCATGGAAATTAAAAACTTTAATCTGCATTTACTGACCAATCATTACCATTTTCAGTACGCAACCGAATTCAAACAGCTTACAGAGGGTAAGGAAACCGAGCTGAAACTGACGGATGCCTATCCCAAGTTCAAAACCCTCTATGCGCAGGAAGATGAAGCGCTGATGAAAATCACCAAAAGCAATTACACGGAAGAAAAACAGAATGCCGACAAAGACCGCGATGTCCTTTTCAGCGGAATAGTATCCACGGTCAACGGTGCGCTTAACCATTTCGATCCTGCCGTGCAAGCTGCCGCCAAACGGGTGAAAATTGTTCTGAACAATTATGGCAATCTGGCCATCTTGGGTATCAAGGAACAAACCTCCGCTACCTACAATCTCATTCAGGAGCTGCGCAAAGAACCCCTTGCCGCCGATACAGCCGCTATCGGACTGACCGCCTGGGTGGACGAACTCGAAAAGCGTAACAAAGCACTGGAAGCGTTGGAAGAAAAACAGTACGACGAAGCATCGCAAAAAACAACTCTCCGCATGAAAGAAGTGCGCAAAGAGATGGACACCGTAATCCGCAGCATCTGGAAACGCCTCGAAGCCCTGATGCTCATCGAAGGCGAAGCTCCCTATGCCGAATACGTCCGCCAGCTCAACGAACGCAACACCAAGTACGCCGACATCATCGCCCAACGAGCAGGCAGCCGGAACGCGAAAAAGGAGGAAGAGGTTAAAGAAGCTGAATAATAGACTCCCGAGAAAACAAACATTCGTATATCATTACATTTTAACAGGGATATACGAATGTTTTTTATACCTTTATTGCGTAAATAAGACGTTATCGGCAACCCTAAAATGGACACTGCGTACCACAAACTTTACAGACAGAAGTTTTGTCTTTTAATTCTATCCAATCGCATTTTTCGCAAGGTTCTTTTTCCTTTGTTTTGGATAGTTCTACAAACGTATCTACGATTGTGTGAAACATTTCCAAATCGCTTGTTTTTTCCTTTGCATTTTTAGGGTATCTATTATCAATTACCCATTGTGCTAATTCTTGTATTGAGTTCATTTTATTTTGATTTGTGAAGAAGGGCAGCCGCTAACAAGTGTTATACAATATGGCGGATGGCGTACTTCAAATAAACATTTTACTTAATTCAACTTTGGTGCTTCGTATTGGGATTTCTGCTTAAATTCCGCCACATCGTATAGCACCGAAACGTTATGCCTCACCCTAAAACCAACCGCATAAATCCTACGCTCTAAAAAAATTGACAGAAAAAAACTTGCTGAATTAAAACTTTTAGCTAAATTTGTCATTTATTGACAAGTTAAAATTTACAAGCAAATGAAAGCAACTTTTGGAGAGTATATCAGACAATTAAGAACAGACAAAGGATTGACTTTAACTGAACTTGCAGCATTGCTAAAACTGGATTCTGCTAATTTGAGCAAAATTGAAAACGGTAAGCGTGAATTTGACGAAAAGCGGTTAGATAAATTAGCAAATGCTTTCGACCTTGACTTTGAAAAATTGAAAGTAGAATATTTTGGCGACCAATTTGCTAAAAAAATGTACGCTTACAATTGTTCTTCAGAAACATTAATGGTTGCAGAAGAAAAAGTAAATTACTTGAAAAGTATAAATGTTAAACAAGCCGAAATTAAATTCTAAAACTATGAACAAACCATTGACATACATTAGTTTATTCAGCAGTGCAGGAGTTGGATGTTACGGCTTCAAACAAAACGGTTTCGAGTGCATTGCAACAAATGAAATCTTAACAAAACGCTTGAAAATTCAAGTGTTCAACAACAAATGCAAGTACGACACAGGTTATTTGGATGGAGATATTTCAACTAAAGAAGTCAAAAACAAACTTTTTGCTGAAATCAAAAAATGGCAAACGGAACACAAAATTTCCGAGCCAGACGTAATTGTGGCTACGCCACCTTGTCAAGGAATGTCGGTTGCAAACCACAAGAAAAACCAAGAATTGACAAGAAATTCTTTGGTTGTGGAATCAATCAAAATCACGAAAGAAGTTAATCCGAAATTTTTCATTTTTGAAAATGTAAGAGCGTTTTTAAACACAACTTGCACCGACATTGACGGAACGGAAAAAACGATTGAAGAAGCGATAAAATTAAATTTAAGCGGACATTACAATATACTTTTCAAAGTCGTAAACTTCAAAGATTATGGTTCTCATTCAAGCAGAACGAGAACACTTGTAATTGGTGTTCGTAAAGACTTACAAAACATTAGTCCGTTCGACATCTTTCCCGAGAAAAATAAACCAAAAACATTACGCAAACTTTTTGCAGGATTGGAACAACTGAATGAAATGGGACAAATATCGCAAAGCGATATTTTCCATTCGTTTAGAGAGTACAATCCCAAAATGTTACCTTGGATTGAGAATTTAAAAGAGGGAGAATCTGCATTTCAAAATACCGAAGAAGAGAGAATACCACACCAAATTAAAAACGGAAAAATCGTTTTCAACGAAAGTAAAAACGGAGATAAATACGCCCGTTGGTATTGGGATAGAGAAGGTCCTTGTGTGCATACGAGAAATGATATTTTGTCAAGTCAAAACACGGTTCACCCAGCAGAAAACAGAGTTTTCAGCATTAGAGAAATAATGTTGATGATGAGTATTCCAGAAACTTTTCAATGGTCAAATACACCAACTGAAAAGTTGAACGCAATGAGTGTTCTTGAAAAGAAAATGTTTTTGAAACAGGAAGAGCTAAATATCAGACATTGTATTGGAGAGGCTGTTCCAACAGGTGTTTTTGCAGATATTGCAAAGAGAATAAAAAACGTTTTAAATCAAAAAGTTCTTTCAACAACTGAAATAAACAACGTAATCAAAAAAGAAGAATTGAGCGAAACGGAAAATTTACTTTCGTTCATCAATTCTGAATTTAAAAATATCGGACTTGAAAACATTTACCAAATTGCAGAATATGCAAATTCAAGCCGTCAAGAAAATTCGGCATTTTTCACACGGAAAGACATTGCTTTTTCGGTTGTAAAAGATTTACCCGAACTAAAAGGAAAAAAGAAAATTAGAATTTTAGAACCGTCAGTTGGTATCGGCAATTTCATTCCGTTGTTGGTTGAAAAGTACGAAGATAAAGACGAAGTGATTTTTGACCTTGTTGATATTGACAAAAATTCTTTTGTTGTTCTGAAAAACATTTTGGACAAATTGAAGTTGCCGAAAAAATTCAAGTTTAATTTAATTAACGCTGATTTTCTTACACACACTTTCAAAGAAAAATACGATATTGTTGTAGGAAATCCGCCTTACAAAAAACTTACGAACAATCAAGAATTATTGTCGCTTTACAAATTCAATGCGAGAAATAATGAAACAAATAATTTGTTTTCGTTCTTTATTGAAAAAGCAATTTCATTAGGAAACTTCGTTTCTTTAATCGTGCCGAAAAGCCTTGTCAATTCGCCTGAATTTAACATCACAAGAGAAATCTTGAAAGAACAAAACCTTTTGAAGATTTGTGATTATGGAGAGAAAGGGTTTAAAGGCGTAAAGATTGAAACGATTAGTTTTTTACTTGAAACTTCAACAAAAAAACAAAGCGAAAACATTTTAATTGAAAGCTACATCACGGAAACAGTTGAAGAAAAACAAAAAGATTATTTGCTTACTGACAAGTTTCCATATTGGTTGATTTACCGAAATGAAGAATTTGACGAGATTTCAGAGAAGATGAAATTTGACATTTTCAATAGTTTCAGAGATAGACAAATTACCAAGCAAATCACGAAAGACAAAGGAAAATACAGAGTTTTAAAATCCCGAAATGTTGGTAATAATGAAGTAATAGAATTGGAAAATTACGACTGTTATATTGACGATACAGAAAATTTGGCTGTCGCCAAATTTCTTAATCGTGATGATGTCGTAATGATTCCAAACCTTACTTATTATCCGAGAGCGAGTTTTTTGCCGAAGAATACAATTACAGACGGTTCAGTTGCTTTGTTAACTTTGAAAAATGGTAGCCGACTTCCAACAGAAAAGGATTTGGAATATTATGGAACAAAAGAATTTGAGAAGTTTTATCGTGTTGCTCGAAATTACGGTACTCGTTCGTTGAACATTGATAATAATTCCGTTTTTTTCTTCGGACTTTTAAAAAATATTGAATAGATGACAGAAGTAGAAAAATTGCTCAAAAGCAAAAATTACGACATAAGAATAAGCAATGATGCAAGGTTTATGGACCAAAAATGTACACCTGATGTAGTGTGTATTATTGCGGATTGCGTAATAAATTTGCGTGAAAGCGAACCGCAAAAAGAGTTTACCGTTCAAGATATTTGGGATTCTCAATATTTCATCAAAAACGTAAAAGCGATTTTCAACAAACCGTCTGCAACCAATCCAACAACAAGAAGTGAATACGACAAATTTATACAGCAACCGTTACGCCTTTTGGCATATGCAGGAGTTTTGGATATTGAAAAAAAAGGAACAACTAATTATTACAAAATTGCAAATCTTACAGTTTTGGAATACGTTTCGTTGAAAGATAGAAACGCATACAATTTCCTTTATCAATACTTCGTAAAAGTAATGTCGGACAGCGGACAAATAAAGTTCTTTGAAGAATACAAAAGCAAATACGAAAAAGGCAATTTGTCAAAATTAGATTTTGAAGATTTACAAAAACGTTTTATCAAGTTTATTATCGGAAATACCGCAATCAACGGAGAACTTGAAGTTAGACGTATTTTTCCAAAGTTGCTAAATGTTTACGCTTGCGAAAACAATTTACCAGGTTCAATTAAAGGGCGAATGTCAGAAAATGAATTTTACTACACAGACTTAATGTATAACCGTAAAAATTGGCGTGATGTATCAAAAGACAAAACCATTTCACGACAAGAAGCAAATGCTGAAAGTGAACAAAATGTATTGACAGATACAGCGTTCAACGCTTATTTGGTACAAAAAGCAATGAACCAAATAAAGAAAATGTATTCGGAAAGTGAAGTGAAAGACCAATGGGCAAATGGAGATGCTACGCAAGTTCATCACATTTTCCCCAAAAGTAAGTTTCCGCAACTTGCTCACTATTTGGAAAACTTAATCAAACTGACAGCAACGCAACATTACACGAAAGCACACCCAAACAACAAGACAGATGCAATAAATCCAGACTATCAACTTGTTTGCTTGCTTGCAAAATCGGACAGCATTGAAAAGTCTTTGAAGAAAAACGAACTTTATTACAGAAAGGAATCTTTTGTTTATTGCATAAATACAGGACTTAGTCAAGACCTAAAAGTCGATTTAACTTTCAGACAAATCAAAACAGAATTGGCGACAATTTATAACGACATATGAACCGAAAAAAGAAGGGCGAAGGCATAACAGCAGTTTGGCAAAATGGCGGGTTCAGTGCTAAATTGAAACATTTGTGCTTTTAAATCCGCCACTTCGCCAAGCTGCAAACCGTTGCCTGCAAGCACAAAGAAAGAAAATAACAAAAAACGAATAAATATAAATTATAGGAATGCCAAACAATGAACTAACATTTCAAAATCTTTTGCCGACGGTTTCAAATACTGAAATCGTTCAAGACAAATTAAAAAACAGCACTTTCATTGGAATTGACTTTGGCACTTCAACAACTGTTGTAAGCTATACTGTTTTTGGAGATGACTTAACCCCAATTAAAACAGATATTATTCCTGTAAAACAGCTAAATTTAGACGGCAGTTATACTGAAAACTACCTTATTCCTTCGTGTATTGCTTGGTATCAAAATAAATTATTTATCGGACAAAGTGCTAAAATTTTAAAAAGTAAGCTGACATACGGTAGAAATCTTTGGTATTCTTTTAAAATGAAACTGGGTTTGGATAATGGTCCGGAATATTTCTCAACTGAACTGTCACAAGGACATAAGATAGCAACAATTGAAAATGCACTTGACGCGACTAAAGTATTTTTTAAATACCTGAAAAAGGAGATTGATAATTTTATCTCAGTAAACAATTTACCCTCTACTTCCTATTTTTCCATTAGTATTCCAGCATCCTTTGAAGCCAATCAAAGAAAAGATTTAAAAGAAGCTTTAAACTATGCAGGTATTTCTTTTCAGGATAGTTTATTCATAGATGAACCAAATGCTGCTTTCCTAAGTTATTTAATTCAGGCTAATTCTAATAATTTAAAAAATTATAATATTCCATTAGATAGTCCTTTGCACATTTTAGTATTTGATTTTGGTGCAGGAACCTGTGATATAACTATTTTGGAAATTGGAAGAAAGGCAGATAGACTTTATTCGAAGAATATTGCGATCTCAAAATTTGAACAACTTGGTGGTGATGACATCGACAAGCAAATTGTAAAAAATGTACTATTTAAACAGCTTTTAAAACAAAACAATCTTACAGAACAAGAAATAAGAACTCCAGAATACAACAAAATTATTTTACCAAAACTGCAACCTGTAGCGGAATATTTAAAGATTCAAGCTTGTAAATCTGTTTTGAGAAATATGGTCGGCTATTCACTTCCAGAATTAGCAAAGAGTCCAGAATCATTAAAAGTAGAGCAGACATTTAATTTGCTTCTGCCACAACATAATCTAACTTATAAGAACCCATCGCTTTCATTTAATGAGTTCAGCAGAATTATGGATGAATTTATTAGTGAAGATTCAAGTTATGACATCCAAAATGACACAGAAAGTCTAAAAAGTATTTATACAGTTGTAAATTCTGCCTTATCAAAAGCTAATATAGAAAAGGATCTTATTAATCTTGTTTTGCTTATTGGTGGAAGTTCTTATAATCCATACATTCAGAATTCTTTACGGAATGGTTTTAACCAATCTGAAATAGATATTCCAAGAGATTTACAAGCTCACGTAGCCACAGGAACAGCCTTTAATTCGTTTTTACACAATGGAATGGGCGTTGATATGATAAAGCCAATCGTAAGTGAGCCTATTATAATTATTTTAGAAAATGAGAGTATAAGGACTTTAATTAGAGAAGGTACAGAAATCCCTTGTCCAAAAGTTATTATTGACGATTTACATCCTCAAGAAGATAACCAACTCCAAATCGAAATTCCTATTTGTGTTTCTAACAAAAACAAGATTTTGACGATAGCCAAAATAAAATCCGAAAAGGGATTTAACAAATCTGATAAAATAAGGTTAGAGTGTGAAATAACGTCAGATAAATTAATATACCTTTCGGCATTTATCAGAGATATTGAAATCAATGTCGAACCATTAAACCCATTCGCAAATTCATCCTTATCTACTCAAGAAATAGTCGAAAAAAGATTGATAAAAGCAATAAATATAAATGCAAGTCAAAACAACGGACTTCCTTCGGCTGAACAATTAAAAAGCCTTGCTGATTTTTACGTTAAAACAGAAAACCATTTAAAAGCGGCTGAAACTTTTGAAACAATTCAAAGGCTTTCACCAAACAACCATTTTGAAACGTCTATTTGCTATCATTACGACCAAGCAGGTCGCAAGAAACTATCTGATGAATGGGCAGAGAAAGCCTATAAAAACAATCCAAATGCAACGAACGCCTATAATCTTGCCCTTGTTAAGGAACAGCAAGGTAAAATAAACGATTATGAGAGTCTAATGGAAACTGCTGTTTCACAAGGTTTAAATGCTGCAAAGCTTGTTTATGGTGAATACCTATTAACTCGAGATGAAGAAAAAGCAAAAAAAATAATTGAAGAAGCTTTTAACTATTGGTACGGTCAATTTAAAACAAACCGATTAAATAAGAATGATTACTCCAGATTGATTCGTTCTGCACGACAAATTGGAAGATTAGAGGTTGCAGAAAAGGTTGAAATTGCAAAATCTCAATTCAATAATTCAAATGAAATCAAATGGTATAGTTCAGAGAACCTCGCATCCGATAACAAAAATTATTTACCTGAAATAACAGAATAATATGTCTTGGTTTATCCCATATCCTCAATTAGATAATGAACAATTAGAGTTTTTAGAAAACTCAGAGAAAGAACGTGATAGAAATTATTGGCTCAAAGGTTACGCAGGCAGTGGCAAATCGGTACTTCTCATTCATTTACTTTTAAAAGAAAAGGAACACAATCCTAAATCAAAAGTAATTATTGTCCTGTATACTCTCGCTTTAATAGATATGATACGCTCGGGAATACCTGAGGAGTATAACAATATTCCAATAGTAACTTATCATCAGTTCTACAAAATGACAGATACTTGGGATTTGATTTTAGTTGATGAAGTCCAAGATTTGCCGGAATATATCGTTAGAGATATCCATTCAAAAGGTAAAAGAGTTATTGTGGCAGGCGACACAAACCAGTCTATCTATGATGAAGTTTGCGAAACAGATCAAATTAGCGCAATTCTTAATGGGAAATCATTTACTCTTGATATAATCCACAGAATAAGTAGAAGTATCAGGAAAATTGCTCAATTCTTCTGTTACGATCAAAATGGATTTAACGGCGCATCAATGGGAATAATTGTAAACTTGCCTCCTCGTTTGATAAAGGCACAAGACAAAGAAGAGGAATTGAAATGGCTTATTTTAAGTTCCAAGGAATACGCTAAAAATCATTATGCTCCAGCCATTTTAATTCCAAGACAATTTCAAATATTTGATTTTTTTCAACAATTACTAAAGTTTGAGAACAAACCTCTTTTACCTAATCATCTTGACAC
>JAAYIT010000169.1 GCA_012523295.1 Porphyromonadaceae bacterium
ATATACAATGCCATATGATATAATTATACATTATTTAAACAAAAGCATTTTTTAATCGAAAAAACACAACTCTCCGGTTCGCTCCGACAAATGAAATAACACAAAAGTCCCGAAAACTCGACACCTCCCATAAACATCTGTCTGCAAGCTCATTGCAACAACGCACAACCGCTGAAACATCCAATTATAAAAAGTTATTAAGACAAACTATTATAAATAATTTACATTTTTTATTGTTAAATATTTTATAATCTCGAAAATTATAACGTACTTTGCTAAATATTTATTCATTTCACCCAACTGGGCATATTATAAATATACAATTTCCAACCAACCAACTTATTACTTTTCTACCGGTGAATAACATCAAGAGGTATTCTTGATGGTTTTACACATAATCACAAAAACATTACTAAGAGTTGTAGTTTTTTTTAGAACTACGCTACGGTTTTATGTTGTCCGAAATGTATCGAGCAATGAAATTGAAGTTTCAGCTACCTCGAATTAAACGGACAGTATTTCTAATGCAAATAAGAAAAACTTCTAACTTGATTATTTGTTTGTTCATATGTTCTGCCCACACAAAGAGGTTATTCATTGTAAGTGGCAGGAAAAATAAATCTATAAAAATCACACTACCGAAGTCGTCTAAGACATTGTATTACACGGCTTTTGAGAACACAGGGATAAATGAACTCTTTCTCTAACATTCAGCATTTTAACAACCTATTCAACGAATACTACGAAGGTTATGTTTGTTTCGCAATGAGCTATACAAAAGACAGGACTATCGCCGAAGATTTTGTGTCGGAAGCTTTCACTGCCTTTTGGGAAAACCGTGCAAATTTACTTCCCGATACAAAGCCACAAGCTTATTTGCTAACCATTGTTAAAAACAAATGTCTTAATCATCTTCAACACATACAGGTACGCCAGCGTGCCGAAAAAAACATGACTGAACATGCCGAGTGGCTTTTGACTACCAGAATAAGCACACTAAAGGCATGCGACCCGGAATTTGTTTATTCTGAAGAAGTACAGCAAATTATTGATACCACGCTAAATAAACTCCCTAAAAAAACACGACAAATTTTCGAAATGAACCGCAATCAGGGACTTTCTTATAAAGATATCGCCAACAAGCTTGACGTAACCCCAAAAGCTATTGAATTTCACATTTCAAAGGCGCTCCGACAGTTTCGCAGTTCACTTAAAGATTTCATATATCTTCTTGCCTGATTATGATTTAAAAAATAAATGTATTTTTGTTTTAGGGTATTTGATGTTTGAACTGTTATATTATTGATACAGCAAATAAAAGAAGCATACCGAATGGATAAAGAACTATTCTATCGTTTTTTTGAGTGCAGCACCTCTATCGAAGAAGAAAAGCAAGTTAGGGAGTGGATTGAGAAATCGGATGAAAATTTCCGGGCATTCCTTAATGAACGCAGAATGTATGATGCTCTGATATTGACCGCGCCCTCAAGACTGAAAAAAGAAAAGCGAAGAATTAAACTTCAGCTCTGGAAAATAGGTACTGTAGCCGCCATAGCTGTAATTCTTGTAATCAGCGGGTTTTACTTTTTAAATAGTAATTCAGCAGAAAAGTATAATACCGTGCTGGTTCCGCCCGGACAACGAATCAATCTTATCTTGACTGACAACACAAACGTATGGCTGAATGCCAATTCAAAATTCAAGTATTCAAACGGATTTTCCAAAAAAAACAGGACAGTACATCTTGATGGTGAAGCTTATTTCGAAGTAACCAAAAACGGTAAAAAGCCATTTATCGTAAAAACCGGACAAGGCGAAGTACGAGTTACAGGTACAGCTTTCAACGTAGAAGCTTATTCTTCTCAAAATACGTTTAACACAAGTTTGTTTCAGGGAAGTGTAGAGATTTACAAAGATGACAAAAAACTGGCTTCACTCAAACCCAATGAGAAGGCGATTATGCTCAATAACAAGCTGCAGATTGCTCAAATAATAAGTACAGATGAGTATTTGTGGAGAAACGGACTGATTGCATTCAGCGATAAAAAGTTGGAAGAAGTATTCAGGGCATTCGAAAAAACTTTCGATATTAAAATCAACGTAAAAACGAAACATCTGCCAAACTGCGCTTACACCGGAAAATTCCGTCAAGTCGACGGAATCGACTACGCACTATGGGTGCTGCGTAAAGATATCTGTTTCAAATACGAACGTGACGATGAAAACAAGACAATCAATATTTATTAATCACCTAAAAATCAATATCGCGCCTATGAAATAAAACCGAATATAAAAACGAAAATAGAATAAAAAAAACCGGCAAGTGCTGCAACACCTGCCGATTAGATGTTTTCGTCAACACAATCTAACATATTTTAATGTATTAACTAAAAACAATCACAAATGTATGAAGAAAAACACTACATTGGGTAAAAAATTAACTGAAAATGTGCCCATTAAACATTTTTTATTAATTAAACGAACAACTCTCATTCTACTGCTTATTAGTTTTTTATGCACAATACCCGAATTAGGATTCTCGCAAAACGCTAAAGTGACAATCATAAAAAACAACGTACCAATCAAAGAAGTATTAAACGAAATCGAAAAGCAGACAAACTACCTTTTCATTTATAACGATAAAGTTGACTCGGATGTAAAAGTATCAGTAAATGCTACTCAACAGGCCGTTTCAACTGTACTCAATTCGGTTCTGGCAAACAAAAACGTAGTTTACTCGTTGGAGGGAAATCATATTATCCTTTCTAAAAGAGAAAACACAAGGTCAGGCGATTCTCAAGAAGATACTAAATCTCAGCAACAGAAAAAACAACTTGCAGGCTTAGTGCTCGACGAATTCGGCGCTCCAATTATCGGTGCTAAAATTATAGAAGTAGGCACCAACAATGGGACTGTCACCGATGAAAACGGTCAGTTTTCACTCCAAGTCGGAACAAGCGCCGTAATTAAAATATCTTATATCGGTTACCTCGATCAAGAACTGAACACCTCTGGCAGAAACAATGTAAATGTTTCATTGATAGAGGACAGCCGGTCACTTGAAGAATTGGTAGTCGTGGGATATGGTGTTCAGAAAAAGAAACTGATCACCGGCGCCAACATTTCGGTCGGAGCAGAAACCATCCAACGCCAAAACTCGCTGGCCGCACTTGACGCCATCCAAGCGTACACTCCCGGAGTTAACATTACACAAGTATCCGGTATGCCCGGTGAAGGATTCCAGATAAACATACGCGGATTAGGTACGATTGGCAATTCCTCCCCACTCTACGTAATTGATGGTGTAGCCGGAGGCGATATCAACAACCTGAACCCTGCCGATATAGAATCCATTGATGTGCTAAAAGATGCGGCATCTGCTTCAATCTATGGAGCCCGTGCTGCCAACGGCGTTATTTTAGTAACGACAAAAAGCGGGATAAAAGGGAAAACACAAGTTTCTTATGACGGATTTTATGGATTCCAGGACATGGTGAAAGCGCCAAAACTTCTGAACGGAAAACAGTACATGGAAATCTATAATGAAGAGCGTGTTGTATCGGGTAAAGATCCGCTTGATTTTGCTTCTGTAATTCCCGGATTGTATCAGAAGATAATGAGTGGAGAGTGGAATGGTACAGACTGGATTGAAGAAATTAGGAATAAAAACGCGCCCATTCAGAACCATGCCATTAACCTTACCGGAGGAAGCGGCCAATCGGTCTTTTCATTAGGCTTCTCTTATTCCGGCCAGGAAGGGATGCTCGGGAAACCTGTACAGCCAATCAGCAACAGATATACCGTACGCATAAACAGCGACCATGTAATATATGAAAAAAACGGACTTGAAATTTTGAAAGTTGGTGAAACCTTCAACTACGGTTACCGCAAAAGATCAGGTATTGCTATCGGTGGAATGTATTGGAATGATATCCGCAATATGCTGGTAGGTAGTCCGTTAGTCCCTGCTTACAATGATAAAGGTGAATTTTATGCGCGTGAAGACGTGAAAGCATCCGGCTTAGAGAATCTATCTTCAAGGGTCTACAACCCGATGGCTCAAATGGCGCTTAACCGGGGAATGAATGAGACTCAAAATTACAATATCAACAGCAACGTATATCTTCAAATTCAACCTGTCAAAGACCTGTTTTTCAGAAGTAATTTTGGGTATAGAATGTTTGCTGATGCTTTCCGCAGCTACCAACCCGATTTTGATTTGGCAGGTGATGCCACTTTCAGTCCGGGACGTATATCTCAGTCTGCCGGAAGCGGATTCGCGTGGACATTTGAGAACACGCTGAATTACAAATTCAAAACAGGACAAAATAATTTTGACTTTTTATTGGGTCAGTCAGCCGAGAAATGGGGCTTTGGATCAAGCATGGCCGCTACCAACGCATATCCTACATTTATCGGATTCCAACACGGCTATCTGAACAACACCGATGGGTTAACCTCCGGAGTTACCAGTGTGTCTGGAGCACCACAAGGTATGGGAGCGCTGGCTTCTTTCTTCGGAAGATTAAATTATGACTACAATGAAAAATACCTGCTGACATTAGTAATGCGGGCTGACGGTTCATCAAACTTTGCAAAAGGAAACCGTTGGGGATATTTCCCTTCTGTCTCTGCAGGTTGGGTTGTGACGGAAGAGGATTTCTTCCGCGATAACGGATATGTTAGTTTCTTAAAATTAAGAGCAAGCTGGGGACAAAACGGTAATGCCGATATTGCTCCTTTCCAATACCTAAGTTTGATTGGATTTGATGCTCAAAACAACTATTCATTCGGTAATGACAGGAATAAAATGCAGCTCGGCGGATATCCGGCTATTCTCCCCAATCCTGATGTAACTTGGGAAACTTCCGAACAGATGAACTTCGGGATAGATGCTTACTTTCTTAATTCAAGACTACAAGCCACTTTCGATGTTTACAACAAGAAAACGATGGACTGGTTGCTACGCGCACCGGTAGCTGACATTCAAGGACCTCAAGGAGCATTTGTAAATGCCGGTGACATTCAGAACCGTGGTTTTGAATTAGGCTTAAGATGGAGTGACAACATAGGAGGCTTTTCTTATGGAGCACATTTCAATTTGGCAAAAAACAAGAATGAAGTTACGAGAATGGGAGACAACTCCGGATTTATTGAAAGTAACCCCAACGTTATTTCGCAAGGAACTGATCCAGTGTGGCGTGTAGAGGTAGGTTATCCTGTAGGCTATTTCTATGGATACAAGACCGAAGGAATCTTCCAGAATCAAGCTCAAATAGACAACTGGACGAAAGGATTCCTACAAAATGATCCTAAACCGGGTGATATTATATTCTCGGATACAAATAATGATAACGAAGTGAATGCAGATGACAAAACCCTTATCGGAAATCCACATCCTGATTACAGAATCGGATTTGGAATCAATCTCGGATACAATGGATTTGACTTTGCGGTGACAGGCAAGGGAGCTTTCGGTCATCAGATATTGAAATCGTACAGGTCGTTTGCAGACAATGAGTTTCATAACTACACAACTGATATCCTGGGAAGATGGACCGGAGAGGGAACTTCAAATAAACTTCCACGACTGACAGCCGGTAACGGTATCAACCGCATGAGTGTATCTGACCTTTATATTGAAGATGGAGACTTTGTGAAAATCACGGACATTACGCTTGGGTACGACTTCAAAAAATTGTTCCCGACAATGCCATTCGGATTAGCCCGACTCTATCTGTCAGGCAAGAACCTGTTTACATTTACCAAGTATTCCGGAATGGATCCTGAAGTAGGATACGGTGATGAGCAGCCATTCGTTTCAGGCATCGATCTTGGCTTCTACCCTGCACCACGCAGCATTCTTGTAGGATTAAACTTGAAATTTTAACAAACTAATTTATTGAAAAACATGAAAAAATTAATATATTTCATTATTGTCCTTTTATTAATCAGCTGTGATAATTTCCTTAGTTTTGATCCTATCACAGACAAGACTTCTTCAAACTTTCCACAGACTGTAGAAGAAGTAAAACAAATGATGGCTGGTATATATACGACTATGAACAATGAACACCAGCTTACCGACATGAGCTATCTTTTCGTGTGTGAAATTGCCAGTGACGACAAATTGGGCGGAGGCGGTGTAAACGACGTGAAAGCACAAGCTTATGAAGCTTTTATGTATTCAAGCACCGACATGCTGGCCCATAACTGGGAAACTACATACGAAGGGATTCATCGCGCAAATTTCGCAATTGCAAAATTGGATGAAATGGGCGAAGATATTATTGACACCGAATTGAAGAATCAATTCAAAGGTGAAGCTTTATTCCTGAGAGCATTCTTCTATCACCGCTTGGCAACATTGTATGGACAAGTGCCACTCAAGATAACACCGGAAATCACAGAGTTGGGAGGAGCATCTGCAGACGAAATCTTTGCTCAAATCGCATCGGATTTGAAAACCGCTATAGAACTGCTGCCTAATAGAACTTACAGCGACACTGAAGACGGACGTGCAACCCGCTGGGCTGCTCAAGCCATGATGGCGCGGGTATGGTTGTTTTACACCGGATTTTATCAGAAAACAGATCTTCCCGTTACGGGAGGAGGCAACATAAGCAAACAAAATGTAATTGACTGGCTAAAAGACTGTATAGACAATAGCGGGCATAAACTTGTAGCTGATTTCCATGAGTTATGGCCATATACCAACTCATTGACTATCGGTGACTATGATTACATCCAAAACTACATGACAAATACCGGGAAAGTACTGAAATACGCCAGTGACGAAGGAGGTCGAAACCCGGAAACACTCTTCGCGCTCAAATTTTCTAATTTTGCCGACTGGGATGTACGCAGAGGATATGCCAACCAATACCAGTTGTACTTCGCATTACGCGGACTGCAACCATTAGCAAACACATTTCCGTTTGCCGGTGGATGGGGACAAGGCAATTCAATTCCGAAAGGAATGGTTGACCAGTGGTTAGCAGATGAACCTAACGACCCAAGGTTGTGGGCATCTGTACTCGATATAGAAGCAGAACTTCCTAACTATAGTAAAGGACAGTGGGACTTTGTCTTGGAAAGCAACTACTGGGGAAAGAAGTATAACGGAATTTCTGCCAAAACTCCGGAAGGAAGCGACTTCAAGTATTACAACGATTACAGTGTAATAATGTATGGAAATAAAGACAACCAGCAACTTTCACATGGTGACGACTTGGTGTTTATCCGTTTTGCCGATGTATTGCTGATGATGTCTGAACTTACTGAAGATGCTACCTACATGAACCAAGTACGTGCCAGGGCAGACTTGCCGGCAGTTAGCTATTCATTAGAAAACTTACAGAAAGAACGCCGTTACGAACTTGCATTTGAGGGTTTAAGGTGGAATGACATGCGCCGCTGGGGTGCAGAATATGCAAAAGCTGCCTTGGAAAGCCAGGTAGGCACACCGGTATATAATTTTGGCAGAGCAGAAGTATTTAATGGGCTAAACCCCAAAGGATACAGCGCCAGATACGATGAAACAAAAGGATTCTTCCCTATTCCGCAGCCACAGATAAAATTATCAAACGGGCTTCTGAAACAGGTTGAAGGATATAGCGAGAGTGAAGGACTCTACCCCGGTTTTAGTAATTAATTTTCTCTAGATAATTAATATTTTGTTTTCTTGCGTTAAGACTGTTTCAAATGTGATATTTGGAACAGTCTTTCCTCATGAATTATCAATTGACAAAAAACATCTGATCCTCTTCAAATAGGGAGAAAGTTTATCATTGTCTTACCCGATTCTCTATTAGTTTCACAAGAGATTAAAATTGAACTGTATTTTCTCAAATCAACTTTCAAACATTGCTATCCAATTGATTTACAGCCTTTTAATAGTCTTGCCGACACAAATTAAAACACTAACAATTTTCAGCACTTAAAATAAAAATCCAATGAAAAAAATCTTAAGTTTTGCAGCATTGATGTTGCTTTTAGTAACGAGTTGCTCAGAAAGTCAAAAAGAGTTTGACTTCTTTACCGAAAACACAACTACGGAAGTAGCCAAGGATTCGATTAAACCGATAATGAAAGGGTATAACTCAGGTACACACGATGGCTTTTTCTGGTTCCTGTGGACGGATGACCGAGCAGGAAACGTTAATTATCAAAATGGTTCCGGTGGGAACTATTCCGTTTCTTGGAACTATACCGGTAACTTCACATGCGGAAAAGGGTGGAGCAGCGGTTCAGCTACCAGAGTGGTTGGATACAACGTTGGCAGCCACTCCCATTCGGGTGGTGGAAGTATTGCCTATTATGGTTGGACCAGAAGCCCCCTGATAGAGTATTATGTGAATGAACGCTGGGGTTCTTCCCGTCCTACCGGGGATTATCGCGGAAGCGTCAATACCGATGGAGGTTCCTATGATATTTATACAGCCATGCGCTACAACGCGCCTTCTATTGATGGCACCCAAACTTTCCGCCAAGTATTCAGTACCCGTCGTTCAATGGCTCCCGTTGGTCAAAACCAAACCATCACATTTGCCAATCACGCCAATGCCTGGGCAAATGTGGGTCTTGGATTAGGTAGCAACTGGTCGCCATACGCCATCTTGCTGACCGAAGCTTACGGAGGAAGCCAAGGATACTCGAACGTGACCGTATGGGAAGGAGGAAGTTCAAGCGGCGGAGGAAACGGAAGTACACCAGCGCAGTACTATCGTATTCAGAACAGAGCTACAGGATTATATATTGACGGGATGGGTCGTACATCAAATGGTTCTGAGCTTGGTCAATATGCTAACACGACACATGAGAACGCACAATGGATCAGGGAGGCATCCGGAGGTTACGAACGGTTCAAAAACCGTGGAACAGGTTTATATATTGACGGAATGGGCAGCACTAACAATGGAGCCAACTGCGGACAGTACGCCAACACAACACACGTGAACGCCCAATGGAGCTTAGAAGATTCAGGCAATGGATATTACCGTTTGAAAAACAGGGGTACCGGAATGTACCTTGATGGATTTGGACGTACTTCCAACGGATCCGCGGTAAGTCAGTACTCGAACACAACACATGTAAATGCCCAATGGCGTTTTGTTCCTGTACAATAATTTAATATACATATTTAACTCGGCAAGACCATTTCTCGCGTTGTCCGCCCAAGTCTGGCGGACAACGTATTTTTTTAACTAATTAAATATCGAATATGAAACAGCCATTTAAGACAAATCTTAAACCCAAGAGAATGATTAATGGCGTGTTCCATACGACCTTAATTAAAAAAACAAACTATAATCGTATGAAACAGCCATTTGAGATAAATCTCAAACCTAAGAGAATGGTTAATGGCGTGTTCCATACGTCCTTAATTTAAAAAATAAATTTTAATCGTATGAAAAAGTGGATTACGGGTCATCTCATCTTGCTCGCTGTATTGCTACAGAGCTGCAGTACTTCCGTGCAAAACGACATGATTTTCATACAGGGCGGAGCAGCAAACGACAAAAATCTTGATGAAGTGCAAATTCCCGATTTTTACATCAGCAGATACGAGGTAACCCAGGCAGAGTGGAAAAAGGTAATGGGCAAAAATCCATCGACCTTCAAAGGAAAAAATTTACCTGTAGAGACAATAAGTTGGTATGATTGCATCGAGTATTGCAACCAACGCAGCGTGCTTGAAGGATTGGAGCCTTATTATACAATTAACAAGGAGCTTCCCGATTCTGCAAACTTCAATGACCTCGACAACGTGAAATGGGAGGTAATTGCCCGAAGCGGCTCAAATGGCTACCGGCTGCCAACGGATGCCGAGTGGGTTTATGCCGCGGGATCCGCTGACACTGACAACGTTTACAGTGGCAGCAACCAGATTGATGAAGTGGCTTGGTACTGGCGAAATTCGGGCAAAAAATATCTTACCGGCGATTGGAAATGGACGGATATTGAAGCGAACCAAAGTACAACGAAAGCCGTGGGACAAAAACAGCCAAACAGCCGAGGATTGTATGATATGTCGGGAAACGTACGTGAATGGTGTTGGGATTGGTATGAAGATGAGAATTTGGACACAGGCTACAATCGTATATGGCGAGGTGGCGGCTGGTTAGGAGGTGAGCATGCTTGCGCAATCAGCTATCGCGGCTCTTTTGAAGCCAACGGCAAAGGCCCTGACCAAGGGTTTAGGGTAGTACGTAGCGTGAATTAGGAGGGTAAAGTGGAATACTCTAAGTGAATTCAGCACCTGATGTATTATAAGTAAAACCAACAGCACTTGCTCCTTCATTTATAAGTATCGGACGTTGATACGAAGAGTATGTTACGGATTGATTTCTTATTGAATCTGTATTTCCTAGATTAGTTAGAGCTGAAACTTGATACTTGATAGGGTTTTGAACAAATGCTGTTTGTTGGGATTTTTTAATCCCAACTTTTCTAATATTTTGATCCGCCAAAAGTCGGACAAGTTTTGAAATCCGGAATATAATTCCTAATAGTAAGTAAGGTGAGTTTACAAATCTTGTCGACAGCTCGAAGTTTTATTTAAAAAGTGTATATTTAGAGACCTGTATCATATGAATCGGATTAAATCAATTTTATCTTCTCACAATAATTTTTTCACTATCAACTTGATTCTCTTTGTTTATTATTTTAACAATATAAACACCATCAGGAAAATTATTCATGTTAATTGTCTCTAAAGCATTCGGGCTCTGTATTTTATGGATTGATTGCCCTGTAATCGATATAATTTCATGCGAATCAGGGTTTGAATTAATAAATCAGATTAATGTAAGCTGCCGCAATTCTGCCAAATACGAATGTAAGTAATCCTTTTGTAGAACGCACTTTGCTTGCTTTTTGAATATTTGTTTTTTC
>JAAYIT010000170.1 GCA_012523295.1 Porphyromonadaceae bacterium
CTGTACTAATTTTAATTTTTTATCCGTTGGGAACATAAATTTGAATAATTGTGGTGAATTAATCGGTTTATGTTCCTTAACGGAAACTTACAAACAATATTGTTTAAATTTGTTAATTTTTAATTTTCAACCCCTGATTCGCATGATTTAGTAATATTCAAAAAACAATGTAATAAGGTTGAAAATTAGTATTATTAGAAGTTATTAAGGTTAAAATTGAAGATAAGGTTTTAAAACATTTGAACCACCGATAGGGTGGCTCTCAGCCACCCCATCGGTAAAATATAAAATCTGCGTTATCCGTATGCAGGTTTAATTTAGGAAAGTAATATTAATGAAACCTTAATTTATTCTTAACTTCTTAATGGTTTAACTTTAACTCTATCCCAAATATTCCATCTCTATCTTTCGGGCAAATTCCCTGATCTGCTGTACGCTTAACAATATGTTTTCCTTCCACCCGGGAAACGCTGTTTCTTCTTGCCCCCGAAGCGAATCCATCTTTTTCAACACGTCGCACAAATGCCCGCCACTGATTTGTTCGATAAAAGGGTACATTCTATGACACAGCTGCTGTGCGCCTTTGAAATCGGAGTTTTTTACGTGTTCGATTAATGTCTGTGTATCCTTGCGGGCAGATGACACAAATGTGGTTAATATGTTCCTTATGGCTTCGGTGTCATTTCCAAAAAGAGAAGCAAAATACGGAAATTGTTTGTCATAGCGCGGTGCGTTTTCTGGTTTGGCAGTCTTGCCTCCGGAGAGGATGTGGTCAAGCTTGCTCATTTCTACGGGTTTGTTGATAAATCCGGCAAAACCTTCCGCGAGCGCTTTTTCCGTGCTGTAATCGTCGTACGCGCTTATGAGCCACACGGGGATAGTGGAATTGGTTTCCCTGACTTTGCGTAGTATGTCATTTCCGGTAATATGCATCATTTGCATGTCGGTAAATGCAATGTCAAATCGGGATATATCTTTTATGAAATCGTCTGCCTTGGACGGATCGTTGCAGATTTGAACATGGAATCCGCGCCGCTGGAGAAATTCTTTCAGCATATTGCCCAGTACCCTGTCGTCTTCAAAAAAAAGTATTTTCTCATACATTCTATCCTGTTTGACGGGTTTGTCGCTACTGTTTTCGTCCGTTTTTCTTTCGGTGGGATGGAGGGGCAGTTTGATAATGACGCGTGTGCCGACGCCTTCTTTCGACCGGACGGTGATTTCTCCTTTCAGTGAAAGAATTAGCCCCCGCGTAACGTACATGCCGAAACCGCTTCCTTCAGCTTTCAACGGATTTTTTATTCGTGAGAAAGGCTTGAAAATTTCGGGGATATCGCTTTCATTTATCCCGATGCCCGTATCTGAAACGGAGAGAACCAACTGCTCGTCATGACTTACTTCGATGTCGATTTTTCCTTCGACCGTATATTTTACAGCGTTGGAAATGACATTTATCAATATTTGCTTGAGTAGCGTGTAATCTGTTTCGATAAAAAAAGACGTCCCTACACGGTTTTCAAAAGCAATATCCAATTTTTTTTCTTCAATAAGCGGGTTAAACATTCGGATTATCTCGTCCGTTAATTCTATTAAATCGAAGCCACTGATGTGTATTTCTGCAAAATTTCGTTCAAGCCGAGAAAATTCGAGCAGGTTACTGAGCATGTTCAGAATGTGTTTTCCGGAGTTTTGAGCCGACTGTAATTGTCGTTTTTGATTTTCTGATATTTTTTCGTTCTGCCACATTTGCATGTAACCCATCATCGAGCTGAGCGGGGTTTTTATGTCATGCGAAACGGAAAGAAGCAGTTTGTGGCGGCTCTCCATCAGCGATTCGGTCAGCTGTTTTTCTTTTGCCAAATCGAGCCGGGCTACATGTCCTTTTTTCAAGTCTCCAATGATAAAAAGGATAATGACAAGGATGAGAAGCAACGAAAGCGCGCCCACAACCACCGCAAATGTAAATATCTCGCCCGTTAGTTTCTGGCTGCTTTGGATACCCCGATGTGTGATTAGTGTGGTTTCGTTGTAAAATTTAGTCAGTAATTGAGACAGCTGCAAAGAGATGTTTTGTTCGGCAAAAACAAGTTCCTGCACACGCTTCTCGATGCCTGAAAGCTGAATGGAATAGGTTTTGGACGCGGCTTCGGATATGTTTTTTAAGTCGGCATACACGGCGGTATCCACTCGCGAGATGAGCCGGGTTTCTTGCTCTACTTGTGTTAAACTGATGATGGTATCCGGCGCCCGATTTGGATTGACGAAATTTTTTAACTGCGTCCAAATTCCTTTCTTGTCTTTTACAACAAGGGTTGTGTCTTTGTTGGTTGTAACCACGACCGAGTCTTGGATAAGCTCGCCGTAGGTTTGTATTTTTTTGTCAAGCTCTTCTAAAGGGCTTTGCGAGCGGAACAAAACGACGAGCTGCCGTACAATTTTGTTTTTCTCAAATAATAATGAATCAACGCTAAGCAGGTAAACATCTTGATTTCGTCGCGGAGTCAGTTTTTTTATATCACTTACCTGATGCGAAATATTCGCCGAAATGGAATCGTATTTACGGAGATATGTCCTTCGGGGATTTACTAAATAGGCATTGAGCGCATCTTGTGCATCTTGCATCGAAAGAATCAACTGATTTCTTTGGGAGAGAACGATGTAAGAATCGGAAATTTCTTTTTGCTGGATATCCACATTTCTTTTCAGGCTGTAGGAGTAGATGAATATCCCGATGACATACAGGATTACGATGAGAAACAACAGGCTTATTTTTATGCCTATGCGATGCTCAAAAGAATTATCTGCTTTCATTGTATGTTCTATATTTCTCTTGTCAAAAGTACGTAATATTTTTTCCTCCGATTGACATAGGTTCAAAATGTTATGGCTTTTTATCTTTTTTTATCATGTGTGCAATAATTTGGGGAAATTCATCAAAAAAATGGGGATATTTTCCACAATTCTACATGTTTTTCTACAATTTTCTATGCTTTGAAGTAAACTATGTTTTGGTTTTAAGTTTCTTATTATTAGGTTGTTATGCGGTGTTTTGTACGAGAAAATAGTTTTTTGTATAGTATTTGATTTTATATTGGCATGTGTGTTTAACTAAAAACGAAAAAAACTATTACAAACAAAAAAAAAGTAATTATTATGAAAAAAGTAATTTTAGCAATTGCCCTTGCAGCAGGTATTTTTACTGCAACAACCATTCAAGCGGCAAATACGGTTAACCAAAAAACAAACATGGAAGTAACTGTCGAAAACGATGGCTTCAAAGATGTTAAGTTCGAACAATTAAACGAAAAAGTTCAAGTGGCAATAAGGGCGCTTATCGAGGATTACGATATCAACGCGCTGAAATACAACGCCGAAAAGCAAATCACGAAAGTAGAGATTACAAACAAAGCCGACCAAGCCAAAGCGACGCTTTATTTCGACAACGAAGGAGTGCCGACCACTTGGAATGAGCCTGTTAAAGAAGAAGACACAAAAAAAGAAGAAAAATCTGAAGAATCGACTTTATAAGCCACATTGAAACATGTGCTGAAACTAAAAAAGCAGTTCCTTTCAAAAATCTCTCGTTAAAACACATATATTCTCTATATAATCAATAATATGATTGAAGGGAACTGTGGAAGTTTGCAGGATTTCGTCAAAGCGGAATCCTGCATTTTTCATCAGTTGTACTTTTAGTCCTGTTGCAGTCATTAGATTTGACATCTGACTAAATGTAAATCCGCTGATTTTATTTGAATCCCGGTATGAACTGTTTCTCGTTATTGCCGCTAACGCGTAAATATACACGCTTTCCCAAAGAATCAATCCATGCCGTGCCGCACAAAAAAACCGATTCTCTTTTCAGAAAATCGGTTTTTATTCTTTATATCCCCTCGCGGGGGATTTAGGGAACTACTTATTTCCAACCATACACCGCCAAATCTCCCAATTCTTCTTCGATACGAAGTAATTGGTTGTATTTAGCCATACGGTCGGAGCGGCTTGCCGAACCGGTTTTGATTTGTCCCGAGTTAGTGGCTACAGCGATATCGGCGATAGTTGCATCCTCAGTTTCACCAGAGCGGTGAGAGGTTACAGAAGTATAGCCTGCGCGGTGTGCCATTTCGATAGCATCCAAAGTTTCAGTCAAAGAACCGATTTGGTTTACTTTAATTAGGATGGAGTTGCCGCAACCGGTATCGATTCCTTTTTTCAAGAAATCAACGTTTGTAACAAACAGGTCATCTCCAACTAATTGGCATTTGCTTCCGATTTTGTCTGTAAGGAGCTTCCAGCCGTCCCAGTCGTTTTCGTGCATACCGTCTTCGATAGAGTCGATAGGATATTTAGTGATAAGTTCTTCTAAATATTCAACTTGTTCAGCTGAGTTGCGTTTTTTACCGTTTGGTCCTTCAAACAAGCTGTAGTCATAGATTCCGTCTTTGTAGAATTCGGAAGCAGCACAGTCAAGAGCTATGGTTACGTCTTTTTTCGGCTCATATCCTGCATTGCGGATAGCTGTTAAGATAGACTCCAACGCTTCTTCAGTTCCGCCTGCCAAATTTGGCGCGAAACCACCTTCATCACCCACAGCGGTACTTAAGTTTTTGTCATGCAGCACTTTTTTCAACGAGTGGAATACCTCTGTTCCCATACGAAGTCCTTCGCGGAAAGATTTTGCGCCTACCGGGCGAATCATAAACTCTTGGAAAGCGATTGGAGCATCGGAGTGAGAACCACCGTTGATAATGTTCATCATCGGAACGGGAAGTGTGTAAGCGTTTGTTCCACCGATATAGCGGTAAAGTGGGAGGTCTAAATAATCTGCCGCAGCTTTGGCAACAGCTAAAGAAACACCAAGAATCGCGTTGGCTCCTAAGTTAGATTTTGTTTTTGTTCCGTCAAGTTCGATCATTTTTTTATCGATTAGACGTTGTTCTACCGCGCTGATTCCCTCCAAAGCGGGAGCAATAATTTTATTTACGTTATCTACTGCTTTAAGAACACCTTTTCCAAGGTAGCGTTTTTTGTCACCATCACGAAGTTCAAGGGCTTCGTTTTCGCCGGTCGAAGCTCCTGATGGAACTGCAGCACGACCAAAAGCACCTGATTCTAACAATACATCAACTTCAATTGTTGGATTTCCACGTGAATCCAATACTTCACGAGCTACGATTTGTTCAATTCTACTCATAATTTCTAAATTTAATTAAGTATATATTTTGTGTTAATAAATTTTCCAAAATCGACTGCAAAGGTACGCATTAAAAATCAGATTTCAGAAATTTGAAATTAGAAAAAATTGGAATGAAATAAAATTTTCAAAATTCTGATGTTGTTGTTTCTTGTTATAAAGGAAAACAGAATTAATTTTTAGTAGTTTTTTAACAAAAAATATTATCTTTGTGTGTAGTTGACCGGTAAAAAATGAATGAGTTGAAAATTCTGCTATCCATGTGGTCGAATGATTAAGTTTTCAATGATGTGAAATTCCCATTTTTTCATTTACCAATCAACAATGCTAATAATACAATATGATTATCCGCAATCATTCCTATTTGTTGCAATTTTAAATTATTGCATATTTATGTCGTTAGACAACGGGACAAACCGACTTGAAGCGGTTAGTCCCAATCTAAAAAA
>JAAYIT010000171.1 GCA_012523295.1 Porphyromonadaceae bacterium
GGTGCATTTGTCCTAAAGATGAGTGCTGTCTTTTATTTTGTCTGAATTGAAATAAAACAAAGCAGTTTTGCTGTATAATCGAATGACTATCAACCTTATAGCGAATTCTAACAATTTACGTATGAAAAATTCTAAAACTCTTCGATTGGTAAGTTCGGATCCTTGGTTAGAGCCGTATGAAAATGCGATTCAAGGCAGATATGACTATTTTAATTTAGTTGAGAAAAAACTTACTAATAATGAGAGAACTCTCTCTGATTTTGCAACCGGTTATATGTATTTTGGTTTGCACAAAGTGTATAATGGCTGGGTTTTTCGTGAATGGGCACCCAATGCTACCGCTATTTACTTAATTGGTGATTTTAATGAGTGGGAGAAATCGCTTGATTACCAGTTGAGTAAAGTGGAAAACGGGGTTTGGGAAATTCATTTGGAAGAAAACAAATTGAAGCATCAGCAGCTCTTCAAACTTTGGATTGAATGGGAAGGCGGTGCAGGCGAGAGAATACCTGCATGGTCGAGAAGAGTGGTTCAGGACGATGATACCAAAATTTTTAGCGCGCAGGTTTGGAATCCTGAAATACAATACAAATTTCAGGTAGAGAAATTTATTCCTACTAAAAATCCGCTTCTAATTTATGAGTGTCATATCGGTATGTCCAGCTCCGAAGAGAAGGTTTCTACTTACGATGAGTTCAGGCGTACCGTGTTACCGAGAATTGCAAGTTTGGGTTACAATTGCATTCAGATTATGGCAATCCAGGAGCACCCTTATTATGGCTCTTTTGGTTATCACGTTTCAAGTTTTTTTGCTGCTTCTTCTCGCTTTGGAACTCCTGAAGAGTTGAAGCGACTTATCGATCAGGCCCACGAAATGGGAATTGCTGTAATTATGGATATTGTCCATTCTCATGCTGTTAAGAATGAAGTTGAAGGGCTTGGAAGATTTGACGGTACACCCTATCAGTATTTTCACGGTGGTCATCGGAGAGAGCATCCCGCTTGGGATTCTTTGCTCTTTGATTACGGAAAGCCTGAAGTTCTCCATTTCTTGCTTTCAAACTGCAAATATTGGATGGAAGAATTTAAATTTGATGGATTCAGATTTGATGGTGTAACCTCCATGCTTTACCGCAGTCATGGGCTGGGAGAGGATTTCGGAAGTTATGATTCGTATTACAACTTGAATCAGGATGGCGATGCGATATGTTATCTGACCTTAGCTAACAAGCTGATTCATCAGGTCAATCCACATGCGATTACGATTGCTGAAGAAGTGAGCGGAATGCCCGGATTAGCTTCTAAGATTGAAGATGGTGGCATTGGTTTTGATTTCAGAATGGCAATGGGAATTCCTGATTTTTGGATAAAATATATCAAGGAAGTGCGTCTGGAAGATTGGAAAGTGGGACATATTTATTGGGAATTGACAAACAGACGAATTGATGAAAGAACAGTGAGCTATGCTGAAAGTCATGATCAGGCTTTAGTTGGCGATAAGACAATCATATTCAGATTGATAGACGCTGATATGTACTGGCATATGAAACGCGGCGATGAGAACTTGAGAGTGACAATCGGTGTTGCTTTGCATAAAATGATACGGCTTATTACCGCCACGACAATCAACGGGGCATATCTGAATTTTATAGGAAATGAGTTCGGTCATCCGGAGTGGGTTGATTTCCCGCGTGAAGGTAATGGCTGGTCTTACAAATACGCTCGTCGTCAGTGGGAGCTTGTGGATAATCCGAATTATCTGTACCACGGGTTAGGGAAGTTTGACAAAGCCATGCTGGATCTGATTCATTCTGTTCCGGAATTTAATTTAACTTCAAATAATAAAGTTTGGGATAACGAGGGTGACCAAGTTCTTGCTTATCAGAGAGATAATCTGATTTTTGTGTTTAACTTCAACTTGTCAAAATCTTTTACCGATTACGGGATTTTGGTCGATAGCGGAAGCTATAAAATTGTTCTCAACACTGATAATGTAGCTTTTGAAGGAAACGGATTAGTAGATGAAGAGGTAATCCATTTCTCACAATCCGCCGAAGATGGAACGTATGGCAAAGAGTGGTTGAAACTTTATATCCCAGCTTGCTCGGCGTTTGTTCTGAAAAAGCAATAAGTATCGACCGGTTACAAAAATCGGATTCTTTATAAAAAAACTCTGCCCATCTATCAAACTCCGGCAGAGTTGCCAATTCGGCACTAAAAGTATTTATGACATGCACCTTAACAAAGCAAAAAAAGATTATCACGAGCCCATGCACACAACCGAGCACATCCTTAACCAGACTATGGTTCGGATGTTTGGTTGCCCGCGTTCAATGAACGCGCATATTGAACGCCGGAAATCAAAGTGCGATTATCAGCTTTCCGGAGCTCCAACCGATGAGCAGATTGCTGAGATTACAAGAATAGTAAATGAGACTATTAAAATGAATCTTCCTGTATATGAGGAGTTTATGAGTTTGGAGAAAGCAGCTGAAATTGTTGACTTATCAAAGCTACCGGATGATGTGTCGGAAACGTTGCGGATTATCAAAGTGGGTGATTATGATGTATGTGCTTGTATCGGGAATCATGTGAAAAATACTTCCGAGATAGGTCGTTTTGAAATAATGACGCATGATTTTGAAAATGGTCGTTGGCGAGTGAGATGGCGAGTAGTTCCGGAATGAGAAATGAAAGTGGAGTGGTGCACATCTGGTGGGTATATTTTGGGTGAGAAATGAAAATCGGAGCAGAGAGAACGACTTGAGCTCGGATCGGAGAGTGTAAAAATATCTGTGACAGATTGCTAGATAACGATTCAAGTCAGAATTGATTTCTTCTAATTTCAAATGCGAAAAATAAAGTCTAAAAAACATAAGAACAACTCTTTCATAGCGAAACTCAGCCGTTTTGTCGGGAAACTGATTCTTTGGTTTTTTATCATTTCTATAAGCTGGGTTGTTTTGGCTCGATTTTTACCTGTGTGGGTTACTCCGCTGATGTTGATTCGCTCGGTTGAAGCGATTGCGGATGGAGAAAAACCCAAAATAAAAAAGGAGTGGGTTTCGATAGATAAGATATCCCCTAACATGATACAGGCTGTTGTGGCTGCTGAAGATAACTTGTTTATGAGCCACAACGGTTTTTCCTTTGATGCTATCGAAAAAGCGTACAAGCACAATAAAAAAGGGAAACGGATCCGCGGCGGCAGTACCATTTCACAGCAAACTGCAAAAAACGTATTCCTTTGGCCGCATCGGTCGTGGGTACGAAAGGGATTCGAAGCTTATTTTACGGTTTTGATTGAGTTGGTCTGGAGTAAAAAGCGCATTATGGAAGTCTATCTCAATGTGATAGAAATGGGAGATGGGATTTACGGTGTGCAGGCCGCCTCAAAGACCTATTTCAATGTCAATGCTTCCAAACTCGCTAATTCTCAAGCAGCATTAATCGCTGTTTGCCTTCCTAATCCCCGCCGATATAATCCGGCAAAACCTTCTTCGTATATCCAGCGCAGAAAAAATCAAATCCTGAGTTTAATGCGAAAAATAGAGCGTGTATCTTTTGAAGATTAATTTCTTTTCATTGCTATTTTCACTCTAACCTTTCCCTCCTGATTGTTTCCGGTTAAACTCTACTTTTTCTTAAAATTTTCCGAAAAATTCGGGCATAAAGTCATATGAGCCTGAGTTCGATTGTTAGTTGTAGGGTTGTTTGTTTGAAACAACCATTTAAGAAAAGTCTTAAACCCAAGCAAATGGTTAATGGCGTGTTCCATACGACCTTAATGTAAAAAATAAACTATAACCGTATGAAAATAAGGTCAAGCTTTATGGGCTTTACTACAAATAATTATTCTTTCTCAGTGACATACAAGCTGCAAACTCCCAAGAAGAAAGTCTTGTATTTCAGTGTATTGAAACCATTTCTTTTCAAAATTTCTATCATGTTTTTACCCTGCGGGAATGAGCGCATTGAGTTTGTCAGGTAGGTGTAAGCTTTGGGATCATTGGCGAAAGTTTTGACAGCGAAAGGTATCAACGTCCTTGTGTAAATCAAATAACCTTGTTTGATAACAGGAGTTTGTGGTTCGCTCATCTCGAGAATGACAAACTTACCTGAAGGTTTCAAAACACGGTGGATTTCTTGAATACTTTCCTCTAATTTATCGAAATTTCGTATCCCAAATGAGGTTGTAGCAACATCAAACGACATATCCGGAAAGCTCATTTCACTTACATCCTCTTTCAATAGTTCGATTTTATTTTCGAGTCCCGCCGCCTTTACTTTCTTTTTTCCAACTTCAAGCATATTTTCCGAAATATCAATTCCGGTAACTTTTTTCGGACTTAAAATCTCAAACGCTTTAATGCCGATATCTGCAGTTCCGGCAGCAATATCCAATATTTGGTCATGCGGATAGTTGATAAGCGTTTTGAGAGCTTTTTTCCTCCATTTCCTAGCCAAACCCAAGCTCATAATGTCATTGAATTTGTCATATTGCTTTGAAATGATATTGAACATGCGGTTCAACTGCTTGGTTTTATCTTCGTCCTGGTTGTAGGGCTTTACTTTTTTTATATCCACGATTTAATTGATTGAATAGCTGATTTGAAATGTAAAACACAAGGAGTGGTGTTTTTTTTTGAGTTGTTTTCTATCAATTGAAGAAAAATAGATGTAAATGTCGGGACATTCGTAAATAGCGTGCCTGATATGCGGTTTGGTATTAAACCCTATAAGGTTAGAGCTGAAAAAACATCTTTGTTTTCAGCTTTGAGTCTTCAATATCCGGCTTATTTATGTCTTTTTTCTAATTCCTTTGCAATATCATCTAATGAAAAACCTTTGGAGGTGAGGAGTACAATCAGATGATAAACCAAATCGGATGCTTCAAATAAAAGCCTGTCATCTGTGCCGTTAGTTGCTTCAATCACGGTTTCTACGGCTTCTTCGCCTACTTTTTGAGCTATGCGGTTGATCCCTTTTTGAAACAATGAAGTAGTATAGGACCCTTCCGGCATATCTTTATATCTTTTGGTGATAAAATCTTGCAGGTATGCCAAAAATGAAATATCAGTTTTGTTTTCTTCATTCCAGCAAGTGTCTGATCCGGTGTGACACACGGGACCAACAGGATTTACTTTGATTAGCAGCGTGTCGTTATCGCAGTCGGGGGTAATGGAAATAAGATTCAGAAAATTTCCACTTTCTTCACCTTTAGTCCAAAGCCTGTTTTTACTTCTGCTGAAGAACGTAACTTTTCCTGTCTGTTCAGTTGCAGCCAGCGATTCCTCGTTCATATAACCGAGCATCAGCACTTTATTTGTCTTTGCATCTTGTATAATCGCCGGAACCAAACCGCCTGATTTTTGAAAATCTATTGTCATTTTTAGTAATTTTAAATGCGAAAATATCTGCGAAATTACAAAAAATCGAGTGAAAGGTCAAGAATAAATTAAAACTTATTTCATTCTCAAGGTTTGCAGTCAGATTAGATGTATATTTTCTTTTTTGCATATTTCTTTCATCTCTTCAGGCCAAATACTCGCCTGAATTTCGCCTATGTGGGCTTTTCTCAAGAAAAACATACAGAGTCTCGATTGTCCGATTCCGCCGCCAATAGAGAGTGGGAGTGTGTCATTTACGAGTCTTTGGTGAAAATAAAGATTCAGGCGGTCTTCTTTATTCGTCAGCTTTAGTTGGTGTTGTAATGAGTTTTTGTCAACACGAATTCCCATTGAAGAAATCTCTAAAGGGATCTCCAGCACACAGTTCCAAAGCAGAATATCACCGTTCAGACCGGGTAATCCATCTTCACCGGTAGTAGTCCAGTCATCATAATCCGGAGCACGTCCATCATGACTTTCTCCATCGCCCAATTTCCCGCCAATTCCGATTATAAATACAGCTTTGTGCTTTTTAGTAATCTCATATTCACGCTCTTTTGGAGTGAGATTCGGGTAAAGCTGTCGAAGTTCTTCAGAATGTATAAAAACGATTTCTTCGGGTAGGCAGGGTTTGATTTCGGGGAAACTCTCGTGTACAAGGTATTCTGTACGTAGAAAAGTATCGTAAATCCGTTTTACTATTTTTTTCAGAAAGTCGATATTTCTGTCTTCTTTTGCGATTACCCGCTCCCAGTCCCACTGATCAACATATAATGAGTGAATATTTCCTAATTCTTCATCGGCTCGGATGGCGTTCATATCTGTATAAATACCAAATCCTTCGGAGACATCATAATCAGCCAGTGTTACCCTTTTCCACTTTGCCAATGAGTGAACAACCTCCGCATATTCGTCATTCATATCTTTGATTGCGAAGTTTACCGGACGTTCTACGCCATTTAAATCATCGTTCAATCCGGTGCCGCGCAATACAAATAGAGGTGCCGTAACCCTTCTTAATCTCAATTCGGCAGAAAGATTTGCCTGGAAAAAGTCTTTAATCTTCTGAATGCCAAGCTCGGTTTGTTGTGGGTCAAGGATAGGTTTATAGTTTTTTGGTTTTATAAAATAGCTCATATGTGTTTTTGTTTCTATTTCTGTAAAATAATTTACAAAACTACAAAGAAAAATTGATTTTCAAAACATAATGTGATTAAAAATGCCTTTTATATTGTCATTTATCTAAAAACAAAAAAACAGCTCCAAACTTGAAGCTGTTTTTTGAGATAGAATATTTTGGAAATTTAATTCTGCTAAAAAAGTAATCATTATTTCACTTTCTTCTCATATTTCGCGAATGTGTAGGCGTATTCGTTCTTTTCGTCTGCCTCATGTCTTTCGGAAGAAACCAGTTTCCATTCATTTTCATCGAATTTCGGGAAGTAAGCATCTCCGCTCACTTCGGCGTGAATCCATGTGATATACATTGTGTTAATTTCGGGATAAACCAAGGCTTGCTTGAAAAGTGAAGCGCCGCCGATAATATAAACTTCAGCTTCATTTTCACATAGGTCAATCGCATCGCCCAATGAAACAGCTTCATAGTATTTGTCATAATTCCCTTCTGGGATTGATGTCAGAACAATATTTTTCCTTTTCGGGAGAGGTCCATTTGGCAGACTTTCGAAAGTTCTTTTGCCCATTACGACTGCATGACCGATTGTTTTGTTTTTGAAATGCTTTAAATCTGCAGGTAAATGCCAGGGTAATTTGTTGTTTTTGCCAATAACGTAATTCTCTGCAACAGCAGCAATAATTGAAATTTTTGACATATTTTTAGACTATAAAATGAATATTTTTTTTATGTATGAATGAATAAGCAAATATATGTGAAACGTAACGTCTGAGCTTGTTTTTGTGAAAAATTGCCACAAAAAAGCAACTTTAGCTATGAATTGCAACTTTGAAGTTGTGATTGAATATTGACTGCAAAGTTACATAAAAAAGTTTACAAACAAGTTTTTAAAATTGTATGTTGCTCATTTTGGTCTAAAGAATCTGTTTTTTGTTTGCGCTTTCTAAACAGCGACTTCCCCTTTGATATGGGGATGCGGGTCATAATCTGTTAATTCAAAATCGGAAAATTTAAAGTCAAAAATACTTTTCACATCCGGATTGATTATCATTTTTGGTAGCGGGCGTGTTTCTCTCGAAAGTTGTAGTTTTACTTGTTCCAAATGGTTGCTGTAGATATGTACATCTCCGAAAGTGTGTACAAAATCACCTTCTTTCAGTCCTGTGACTTGAGCCATCATTTTCAGCAAGAGGGCATAGGATGCAATATTGAATGGCACTCCAAGAAAAACATCAGCGCTGCGTTGATAAAGTTGCAGACTCAATTTTCCATCGGCGACATAAAACTGAAAAAAGGCATGGCATGGGGGCAGATTCATGTTGGGAATATCAGCTACATTCCAGGCGCTCACAATGATTCGGCGAGAATCGGGCGAGTTTTTAATTAAATCAACGGTTTGTTTGATTTGATCAATATGACCGCCGTTGTAATCGGGCCAAGAACGCCATTGATAGCCGTAAATGTGACCTAAATCACCATCTTCATCTGCCCACTCGTTCCAGATTCTCACGCCGTTTTCGTTTAAGTATTTTATATTTGTGTCACCGTTCAAAAACCAAAGCAATTCATGAATTATTGATTTCAAATGCAGCTTTTTCGTAGTAAGACAGGGAAATCCGTCTTCTAAATTGAATCGCATTTGATGTCCGAATATGCTGATTGTTCCGGTCCCTGTGCGGTCTTCTTTTTCTACGCCTTCATCCAGAATGCGTTGGAGTAGGTTGAGATATTGTTTCATGTATTGTAGTTTTGAAATGCAAATTTAGTGAAAAAAGAAATGATAAGCAATGAGTTATTTTTGATCGGAGAAACAAATGTGAAACGCAAGGAGATGAAGTTGTGGGTAAGCTAAAATATGTTGGAAATTGAAAACTATAAGCCTTCAATTATAACTCTCGACCTTCGCGAATTTACATTCCGGATTTTTTATTGCGGATTTAAGGTGTTGAAAAAATGAACTCAATACATATTGTACGTTGTAGAAACGATAATAAATTCCGTACGGCGATTGATCTGGTTGGCTATTTCTTGATGTTCGGGAGGTAGAGAGAGGACAAACTCTTCGCTTAATTCTGTTCCCGGCGCGAGGAAATCAAAAAGTTCGTGGTGTTTTGCATCAATGATGAATGGTTTTATTTCGCCATAACCAATGGCTGTGAGACGAGCAGCATCTATTCCTGCATTTATCAGGTAATCAATCACAGATTGCGCTCTTCTGTGCGATAAGTCACGATTGTATTCATCGTTTCCTTTGTAATCGGTATGAGCGCTCATTTCAATAGTGATTTTGGGATTTTCCTCCATCATTGCAATGATTGCATCCAAACCTTCTTTCGATTCAGGACGTAGTGTCGCTCTGTCAAAATCGTAATAGATATTATCCAATTTTACTGACTGAAAAGTTGGGACTAATTGGAAGTTTCTTGTGAAAGTTTCACTTTCACGTGGATTTACATTGTGTGTAGAAATGCTGTCTCTGGCATTCAGGTATTCATGTGCAGAGGCTTGAAGCTGGTAATCTACTCCGGTTTTCATTTTGTATCGGTAGCTTCCGTCGCCTTTAGCAGTGATTCGTGCGTTTTCTCCGTCATTGCTCACGATATTTATGCGCGCATCCGCGATCGGCTCGCCATTACGGGCAAGGATTTTTCCTTCAAGAAAATATTCCAATTCGGGTAAAACAAAACTGTAAATTGCATCGTATCCGCGCATTTCTTTCCGATTCGTGGAGAAAAATCCTTTGTTGCTCTCTCCCTCAAATGTCATCCCAAAGTCATCGCCATTAGAATTTAACGGAATTCCCATATTTTCTACTTTCCAACCAAGTGTGCTGTCCGGTTTTTCATAAGGGGTAGCTTGAAAAATATCCAATCCGCCTAATCCCGGATGTCCGTTTGATGAAAAATAGAATGTTCCGTCCGGCTTGAAAGTCGGGAACATTTCGTCGCCTTTCGTGTTGATTTCAGGACCCAGATTCTCTATGTAAGTGGGCTTTCCGTTTTCTAATTTTGTTCGGTAAATATCCTTTCCGCCAAATCCGAATGGTGCATCAGAAACGAAGTAAAGCATTGTTCCATCAGGTGAAATAGCCGGATGTCCGACTGAAATGCTGCTGTCGTTGTAAAGTGTAAGTGCCGACGGAGCACCCCACGAGCCTTCCGAA
>JAAYIT010000017.1 GCA_012523295.1 Porphyromonadaceae bacterium
AAAAAAACCAATCGTAGTTTCAGGAGGGGGATATAACGTGAAAATAATTATTTGTATCGGGATTATTAAAACGATTAATAAGGCTGATATTCCGCCAATTTTGCATAATTTATGCCAATTAAAATCTGGATTGAGTTTGAATTCCGTTTTTTCCATAACTAATCAATTATCTGAATATGTTTTAGCAAAGGGGTCTTTTTTGCTTGGTAAAACTGTCAGATATTTGCTTGCAAAAATTTGTTCATTATTTTCCGGAAGTGTAATTTCAACAAGTGTGTCGTTTTTCTTCTTACAAAGAATTATTCCAATCGTTTTATTTTCTGTATCCAGTTTTACATATCTGTCGTAATAATTGACATACATCTGCATTTGTCCAAGATCTTGGTGAGTGATTTCTCCAATTTTCAGGTCGATAATTACAAAGCATTGAAGCAGCCGATTGTAGAAAACTAAATCAATACGAAAATGTTTCTCATCAAATGTAAATCTGACCTGACGACCAACAAAAGTGTAACCCTTTCCCAATTCAAGCAGGAAATTTTCCAACTTATCAATTAGCTTCTGCTCGAATTCACTTTCTGTGTATTTCTTTTCTTCCGGCAATCCCAAAAACTCCAAAACATAAGGGTCTTTGAGTGAATCTTTTGCTTTCTCGACAATATGACCTTTTTCTGATAATCTCTGAACTTCAGTCTTATTTCGGCTCAAAGCCAACCTTTCGTAAAGTGCTGAATCAAATTGACTTTGCAACTCTCTCAGGCTCCAGTTATTGGCAACACTTTCAAGTTCATAGAATTTGCGCTCATCCAGCTTGTCAATTCTCATTAAAAGAGGTAATGAGACCAACTCAATCGGAAATCGTCAGACACTGTCTGACCTTTTGAATAAGTTAGATAAAAAGTCCTCATTTGCTTTAGGTTAGTCATTGAAAATCCTTTTCCAAACTCAGCAGTTAGTTTGATCGACAATTCAGAAATCAGATTTTGACCGTATTCTGCCTGAGATTTTCCTTGTTGTTCCTCTTCTACAATAAGGCGACCAATTTAATAATATGTTATAACAATCGTTTTGTTTACCGATTGGACAACAGCTTTCTTTGCTGATATCAACAAGTCAGATATTTTCGTATAAAAATCATTCTTGTTTAGGCTTAATTTACTCATGTTATTGTCTTTAAGTTTTTTTGTGTTATTATGGTATTCATTATCTGCCTGTTAACATAATTCAAAAACAAGGCAATGTTATTTAAATGGAAATCTTTGCACTCAAGAAATGATTAGCAAAAATACACAAATCTTTTATTTTCAAAAAGAAAAATGCAGCCTGGAAGCCAAGCCTGGTTATCGTGTTTAGTCCAATGCTGGTGCGTGCTCAAGCGCAAGCCCGGAAGTGGCCTGCCCGAAGCCGATATATAGACACGGCGCCCGAAGCGCGCAGGGGCCGGCAAGGTTTTTTGTGACGGCTCGTCAGAGACTAACAAAAAACGCCGGCCTCCAGCGCTGACCAGCCGGGGATATCGGGAGGCTAAGCGGCAGGCCGCTTCCGGGCTGGAGCGCCCTCAGGCAAACAATTGAGCAATAAGCTGCTGCCAGAAATACCATTCATTTTCTTCTTTTCCGCATCAGAGAAAGTTTTTTATCATACTCAAAATAAACTTTATAAGCAATACTCGGTATTAACGTAAAAAGGCCGATTTTATAAAGCTTAAGCGGCTGAGAAAAGTAAATCAGGTTTTCTCTGCTATTATCGTTGTCGTAATAGTAATCATAAGGATTTATATGATTATAAACATTATAAACAGAATAGGTCCAAACTGCTCTGTTTCCCCGTTTTGTGGTGATATGATGATTTAATCCGAGATCCAGTCTATGATAGGGCTGCATTCTTTGTGAATTTTTTGGCCCATAAATCAACACAATATTACTAACACCAGTTTCCGGGTCAATCGTGTATTGCTTACCCAAAGCCGGAGTATAAGGCGTGCCACTTTGAATTATCCATACTATACTCATATTCCAGTTATTGTTTAAGTCATGGTTTAAATTCAGGGAAAAGCTGTGAGGTCTGTTGAAGTCGAATTCATAAGATTTTCCGCTATTGATATTGGCAAATGTTCTGTCGGCATACGACAGCCCATAAGACAAGGCCCCGGTCCATTCTCCCAGGTTTTTTTTTATCATAAACTCTACACCATAAGCTATTCCGACACCATCCTTTTCTATTTTATTTTCGATGCCTGTAATATCAATGCTGTTTTCGTGGCCTTCTTTCAGTGTTACCAGCTGCTCCATTTTTTTATAATAAATATTGGTTTCGGCACTATACTTAGCATTCTCGAAATTCCCGTTCCACGAAAGAGAATATTGATTAGATATTTCAGGAGCTAGTTCTGATGTAGCCGGAAGCCACACTTCACGTTTCAGTAATTGGGTTTGTGCAAAAACCAAATGTGAGTTTTGACTTACACGCATGTAATTAATGTTCAGACTCTGATTGCTGTTAAACAAGTATGAAAGGTTGATGCGTGGTTCTATTTCCGTGAAATTTTCTCCCATGTTCGAGAAATTGCTTAGACGCATAGAAGGTTGAAACATTATGCGCGGGAATATTCTTATTTTGTTATCAAGGTAAAGCGACGATTCAATAGAATTAAATTCATCCACCATTGGAGATGAACCCGAAGTAGAATTATAATGGTAGTTTGGCAGGTAAACAAAATGTCCGGCATGTCCTCCAAACTCAATGTCCCAATTTTTTAAGAAATAATATTTCCATGAAGTTCGAAATGATAAGTCATTCACAGAGGATTTGTTTACTATCCCGATGAATCTATTTATTTCTTGTTCTTGATAACTGTATTTCTGAGCGGATTTATTCCTGTAACGACTGTATGAAAGTATGCTT
>JAAYIT010000172.1 GCA_012523295.1 Porphyromonadaceae bacterium
GAGTAATAGAAAAACATCAGAACTATTTACTACAGCGAAAACAAGAAGCCCAAGTGCTAGTTTTTTATAATCCACAGAACTAACTGTCCAATATTTTAAGAATGAAAAGAATGTTGTTCTGACATTTTGTTTCTGGATGATAACCGGTTTGTCTTTCAGTAGGAATGAAGTTAGAATTGCAAAAGATCCTGGTAAGAATGCAATAAAAAAGAGTGTTCTGTAATTCTGGGGGTATTAGTATAAGTAAAGTAAAGCTAATGAAGGACCCAAATCAGCGCCCAGGGTGTCCATCGAGCGATGGAATCCGAATATTTTTCCCTTTGTTTGAGGGGTGGCTTGTTCAGAAAGTATAGCATCTCTTGCCCCTGTTCTTATCCCTTTTCCGAAATATCCCTTGCTTAGTCCGGCTACTGCCTCTGCCAATCCTTCAAGTATGCCAATCAGAGCAACAGAAAAGCCAATTGTTTTTAGGTATATTGGCAAAATTGGGTAGAGCATTTCGCTGGCGGTATCAGTAAGTAAACTTACAATTGATAATACCCATACTGTCTTTGATATGGACTTCATGTACTTTATATTATGTAAACCAAGTTTTTTTCAGGCCGGGAGGTGACTATAACGGCTTTTTTGTGATTAGTTGTGCCATTTTTAAATATATCGTCTGACTTTAGCTGCATAATCAAGGTATGCTTTATCAAATTGTCTTTTGCACCATCTCTCTTCAGAAATAATAAGAAAATGCACTGAAATCTGAAAAACCAGTAATATAATCAGAAGTATCCAGGAACCAGTCAGCATGCAACAGGCTAAGAAGTAAAGGAAGAAAGCAACATACATCGGGTTACGCGAAATATTATATAATCCTGATATTGTAAGTCCGGTACTGTTTGGTCTTGCAAACTGAATTATTGAAACAGTATACAAAACTAAAGCCAATATAATCAGACAAAGCCCCGATATGCTTAAAAATCCTTGAAGTCTGATTTTCAAAAAGAATGGGATAATAAGAAGCAAAAAAGTTGTTAAGATATTTGTCAAATAAGCAATTCTTTCAATTCCTTCAGTCGGGGGGAAAAAGGCTGCCCTTTTAAGAGCTTCTTTTCCTAAATATGAAAGTAAAAGGAATCTTACTAATAAAATAGGCGATATTAAGATCAATCCCGTTGCAAGTGTACTTTCCATTCTTTCGTCCGGTAATAAATGTATATCGAATTTTTTCTCTGTTTTATATGATAATTTCGTTAAGCTTAGTTGCCGTCTGTGCCGGAGCTGGCATGTGTTTTTGCTGTCTTTTATTTTTCAATCTCTATGTCGAATTTGTTAAGCAATCCTGCTATGCCGGAAAGTGAAAATTTTGCCTTTTTAATACGATTTAAATCAGGATCTATTGAATAGTTGAAAGAGGTCCGAAAATCCACGCTTTCAAGGTTCGTATTTTTGAAGATCGTTCTTTGCAAATCGCAATTAATAAACGAAGAATCTTTTAAATCTGTTTCTGTAAAATCTACTTCAGTAACTTTTGTGTTCTTGAATCTGGTTTTTTTAAGATTAAGTTTATTATATGAACAGAGATCTATAGTACAGCCATCAAATTCAAAAGAGAATATTAATTTGTTACAATCTTCAAAATGCAATCCAAGTAATTTACAGTTTATAAATTTTGTTTCCTTGAAAGATGTGTTAATCAGTTTAGTGAGACTAAAATTGCACCCTTGAAATTCGCATTCTATGAAGTTTAAATCGGATAAATCTGAATTAGAAAAGTCACAGTTTATGAATGTACAGTTTTCATAATCTCCAGTTTCCAGAGCTTTATTCTGGAATCGTGTGTTCTCAAATTTCATGCTTTCATTGAAAAGTCTATTCATTCGGTAGTCAGGATTTAATGCGGTAACGTGTTGTCCGTGTTATGGTTAGTGAAGGGATCTAATTTAGCATTATCAGCGCAATGTTTTATTACCGCTTGTTGAACTAAATCCCGTCTGCATGGGATAGCTTTAAAAATACCCGATTCTTTCCTTAATTGGAAATTATTCACTTAAAATTTCTGATTATGAGAAAGAAATCGGATAGTACCGCTGTCGCCCACCCTGGTCGTTGGTTTAAAGAAATACCTTACAACCCTCAATAAGTACATATTTTAATGTCCGGGATGTAGTTCATCCGGGAACAATCGCCGGGTCTTGCTGACCGCTCATGTTCATATATATTGTACTCAGTTTTTCTTTAATTTTTATATCTGAATTATTCAAGATAATCGGA
>JAAYIT010000018.1 GCA_012523295.1 Porphyromonadaceae bacterium
ACAAGCGCTGCTTGGCCGCCTGATTCAGCGCGCCTGTGTGACGGAAATATTAACATAGGCATGTGATTTTGTGGAAAGAATGAGCCCGTCGCTCTTTGATTATGCATTATGCGGTGTTGCCTTAGAGGTTATAGATTACTTTCGATTGATGGCAGCATTACTGAAATTCCGAATACAGCAAGTAACAGAGGTCACTTTGGGTATTATCATAACCAAAGTGACCGACAGCAGGCCAGAGCAATGGTATGCGTGATATATGACATAGAAAATGATTACATACTTGAATCGGATATTCGTACATGGAGAGCTGCTGAAAGAGATGCAGCAAAAGATCTTATTGAACACCTTGAAACCAAAGGATACAAGAATGACCTACTTCTCTTTGACAGGGGATACCCATCAGATGATATGTTTGAATATTTAGAAAGTAAGAATTTAAAGTACTTGATGAGAGTAAAGGTTAATAAATTCAACTCAGACTTCGATAAAGCGAATGAACCCGATCAGATTATCACTCGCATTTACAAAAATAAGGCTTTGCCTTTGCGAATAATTAACGTTGCTTTGCCAACCGGTGAAGTCGAGAAATTAGTTACCAATATTATGACAGAGGATTTTACTACCGAAGATTTTAAAACGTTATACTTTAAACGCTGGGGAATCGAAGTTAAGTACAACCAGTTAAAAAGCAGATATGAGCTTGAAAATTTCTCTGGAGTTAACCCAATAGCTATAATGCAGGACTTTTATGCGACTATTTATTTATCAAATCTCTTTGGAATGGTAAAAACGGAAGCTAATGAAAATGTTAAATCAAATAAAGAGGGTTTGCAATACGAATACAAAGTAAATATGAATGTTTTGATTCCAAAAATGACTCGAACTCTGATTAAGTGTCTCTATGAAGACGACCCTGAAAAACGGACAGTATTATTTGATAAATCTATGAGAGAAATAAGTAAGAATCTTGTTCCAATACGCCCAGATAGACACTTTACTCGGAAGGAACCCTCAAGAAAAAACAAATACCCACTTAATAAAAAACGTTCTATGTAAATTCCTGTAAGCTAAGCTTTATGACATTGGTCTGCCGTCCCCCTAGATAGCTTTCAGAAGCAAGATCATACGATGAAATTATCAAACCAAGAACCGAGTTCTTTTTCCTTATATATTGACAAAATATAACCCATGTGATAAAATATGGTAAATTTGCAAAGGAGATGATTCCCTTGTTTTTGTAAAAATTGCCGTTATACGCCGAAACGATGAGATGTCTTCAAGAAAGCAGCTACCATGAATTACCTTAAAAAATTAGGTATTATCAGTACACAATACGGGGATGCTATTATTTGGAAAATGATCAGAGAGGAATATTATGAGACCACAGGATACACGCTCACCCCATGGGTATCATAGCTGACATATGAAAAAAAGACTGTTTCTTCTTACCGCTCTGATACTGCTTTTATTACCTTCCTGCTCCGCCGAAGATGAGTCCGTATATTTTGAGATGCTCGCTCACGGGGCATATACACCCCAAGCCCAGCACCGCATATTCCACACCGACGGCAGGGGCGGATATTCGGTAGTCTATACGTTCGGGGATACCGAACCGCTGACCGCCATTGAGGATGATTATCTCTATTACGCCCCCTATGAAGGATATGAAGGACAACCGACGGCTTTGCATCGCGTGGATCTGACTACCGGCGAGGATATCGTCTTTAATGAGATGGAATACCATTACGCAAGGCATCTTGCGGCTTACGGTGGAGAACTTTATTTTCTCTGTGACAGCTTTGATACACGGGATAAGTGCATCTACCGAATCACGCGGCAGGATACGGTACGCTGCTCAGATTCGGTAGCCAGCATCTTCGCAATGTCATTCGCCGTCGAAGACGGGTCCCTGTATTATATCAGCCACGACGATCCGCATTCACTCATGAAAGTCGATCTCGGAACCCTGGAGATAAGCATGATTTCAGAGAAGCCCGGATTCACCCATTATTTTGGATATTCCGACGGCCGTGTATACGGCCAATTTACCAATGAATGTTATAGCATCTCCGTGCAGGACGGCGAGAAGCGCCTCGAGGAAGAAAATATCACTAGTATCTTTGTCCACGATGGCTGGCTGTACTACAATGAACACTTCACTCCCAGCGAGAAAGGAACGTACGGGACTCCAAA
>JAAYIT010000173.1 GCA_012523295.1 Porphyromonadaceae bacterium
AAACAATATAAACCACTTTTCTCTCAAAGCGGGTGCAAAGGTAAAAACTATTTCATTAACAACAAAATTATTTCTGTAAATTATTGATGATTTATTCAAAATAATTTATAAAATACTGAATATGTGATAATTAAAAAAAAGAAAAATTTAATAAAAAACAGAGATGGCAAAACTTGAATGGTATGAATAACGTTATTCGTGATAGATTAGCAGCAAGTGCAAGCTGTGAGCAGATGACATATATGATAAAAAATCTGTAAACAAGTAAACAAAACAAGCTTTCTGTAATTAGGGAATAAATAAGACATACACAAAAAAAAGAAAACACTCACAAACAAACAGGTACTATGCAGCTAAGGAAAATGAAGAAGAATTTGACAAATCTCAATAATGATTGTTATACATACAGAAAAAATTATTTAACAAAAACAAATGTGAAAGCAAAAATCATTCTCATATCTATATATTATATTGTATCATTTTCAATATTATCGTCTCAGGAAAACTCTGTTTCTGATTCTATTGTGAGTTTGAATGAAGTCGTGGTAAGTGCGTACCATACAAATACATTAATGCAAAAAATTCCGGGAAGTATATCGACAATTAGCAGCAACCATGTAAACGCGACAGACGGAAACAGCTTTTCAAACACCCTGCACGAAGCGCCGGGCCTCTTTATGCATAGCGGCACATACGGTACAAGCCGAATATTGATACGAGGAATAGGGAGCAGAACACCTTACAATACGAACCGAATTAAATTTTACCTGAACGATATTCCGATTACCTCTTCTGATGGCATTTCGAGTCCGGAAGATATTGACTTACTGAATATTGACAGAATTGAAATCGTAAAAGGACCGGCTTCAGCGCTTTATGGTTCAGGATTAGGCGGGAGTATTAATCTTTTTACTCCACAAAGAAAAGCGGAAAAAATCAATTTATCTGTTCAATACGGAAGCAATAACACCTTGAAAACAGGAGTAAACGGGTTTTTAAACTCGAATAATCTCGAAATATATGCGAATGCAACACACTTGCAATCTGATGGTTTCAGAGAGAACAACCATTTTAAAAGAACTTCCGCTATCTCTTCAGGCAAGTGGAAACAAGCCTCCTACTCGATCGAATACATTTTACTTTTACTGGGGATGGATTCCGGAATCCCAAGTTCAATCAGCAAGACATTGTACGAAACAAATCCAAGCGCCGCAGCGATAAACTGGAAAAACATAAGTGGCTATAAAAAATACAACAAAGGCATTGCCGGAGTAGGCATTGAAAACAAAATTACAAAAAACCTATCGAATAAACTCACCGTTTTCAGCCGTTGGATTGATAGTTACGAGAAGCGTCCGTTCAACAACTTAGACGATGGAACATTCAGCAAAGGATTAAGAAACAAGCTGCATTTTCAAACAAAAAAATGGGATGCGACGCTTGGTTTGGAGCTTGTAAGTGATGATTATAAGTGGGAATTAGAACTAAACGATGCAATTATAAATAAGAATATTGAAAATCGAAAACATTTGAATCTGTTTGGAATCGCCTATTTCAGGCCGGATGAAAAGTGGACTCTTTCTGTCGGTGGGGCTCTAAATAAAATCACCTATCAGCTTACGGATCAATTTATTGATAATGGGGATCAAAGCGGTTCTCGTCATTTCCCGGATGTATTCTCTCCTCGAATCGGAATCAACTTTGCTCCTTCAAGTCAAATCGCACTCTTCTCATCCATTGGGCATGGATTTTCTATGCCATCACCTGAAGAAACGCTGCTTCCGGAAGGAGACATTAATAAAGAAATAAAACAGGAACAAGGGATTCAGACCGAAGCCGGTGTAAGGCTGAACTTATTTGACAATTTCACACTTTTGGAAGCTACCTTTTACCACATCCAACTGTCTAATCTTTTAGTCACGAAACGACTGGCTGAAGATATTTTCACAGGTATCAATGCAGGAAAAACCAGACATTACGGCATAGAAGTGCAATTAGAACAAACAATTTTCGATAAAAATATTTTTCCCGGAAATTTGAATTTAAGAAGCAATCTGACTGTTTCTGACAATACTTTTATGGAATTCACTGACAATGACATTATATATAATGGTAAAAAACTGCCCGGAATTCCGACTTTCACTTCACAATCGAGTGTATTCTGGCAACCTGTTAAAAGCTTGATTTTCAATTCTCAATTACAATTTATTGGTAAACAATATCTTAACGACGCAAATAGCGGCGAATCAAGCGGATACTTCACCCTTAATTCAAAAATATCCTATCTGCTTGATGTTAAAAAAGTTGGAAGTCTGAATCTATTTCTCGGAGCGAATAATGTCACAAACACACATTACGCGGCAATGATTTCCGTGAATGCGCTTTCAATTGGTGGAAATGAGCCGAGATATTATTATCCGGGTATGCCACGACATTTTTATGGAGGGATCAGAATTGTTTTATAAGGTTGAATTTTGATATCAGTCTGATAAATTTCTCATAAACCCCTTATTAGGCGAATAATCTACAATAAAAAAAACAGTATTCGACAGCTTCTAAACTTGATGTTGAACATAGGATCTGCTGAAAGAATTCTCATCGTGCTGATATTAAAACAAATAGAAACATCTTAATCAGAATAAGCACAAGGTTTTTGATAAAAACTTTTTAGAAAGAATGCGGTTGGATTAAAGTAAATATGAAACAGCCATTTAAGATAAATCTTAAACCTAAGGCAATGATTAATGGCATGCTACATACGAACTTAATGTAAAAATAGAATATAATCGTATTTGACTTTCGCAAGTTGTTACAGCCGGCTGTAAAGCTGCTTATGAAAAACAACATACTGATTACCAGACGAATTAAGCAAGCTGGGGCTTTGCCCCAAACCCCACTTC
>JAAYIT010000174.1 GCA_012523295.1 Porphyromonadaceae bacterium
ATAGGATAATTTTTACTTGCTAAGAATGTGCCATTGCCACCGGTTTCCAGATTGGTAATCTCAACATTGTTAATGGTAACTAACTCGGCTTGATGATTAACCATTTCAGCTAAAGTAATCACCTTCGGAGCAACCGCATTTCCGGTAGATGTAGCAGGCGCTGTATTTGCCACAGGTGTAAATTGCAACATTCCATTATACACACCTAAAGTTCCAAGAATTCCGGTAATCCCATCTCCAAGATTATAGGTGGTTTTGATATTGCCCTGCGGGTCATCTATTATAATTGCACCCGATGAATCTTGGATATATTTTGTATTCCTTACAGAAGATTTTAATGTCAGGAAAACTTCTCCCGTTAATCTATACACATCGGTTGATGGCAATGCGACAGCTCTCAATCCGGCAATATTAGAAATGTTAGTTGAACTAAGCAGTGTATAAACAGCAGTTGCGATGGGGCTTGGGTCTTTTCCCGCTTCATAGGCTATTGCTTTTACGGTCGTAGTTGCATTTACCGTAAATGGCGCAGTGTATTTAGTCTTAGTGTTGTCCGGGGAAGAATTGTCTGTAGTATAGTAAATATCGGCCGCAGCAGCACCGGAAGAGATGCTTACTTCTGTCGGGCCATAGATATTCCCTGAATTTGGTGAGATAGTTGGCATAGCAGAGACAGGAGAACCACCGGCATCTGTAATAACCAAGTTGTCAATGTTCATTCTTTTGTTTGAGCTGCTGGTTCCGGCAGCAATAATTCTGATACGAGCGTTGGGTTGATTAACCGTCGCAGTAAATGTTTGTTGCGTTGCAGTTGCGGTAAACTTGCCAAGAGTAGTCCAAGTGTTCCCATCGCTACTCCAGTCAACAGCCCATTCTATCTGAGAATCAGATCCGTACACTTTGTATTCGAATGTAATAGTTCCAATTCCGCCAATTTTATTTGACAACATAGTAGCTGCTGTAGATGTGTATCCTCTCATTCTCAACGATCCTTCTCCAATCATGAAATCAGCATTGTTCATGGAAGATTTTGCAATCAGAGCATCTGTCAGATTCCACATAATTGAATCGGGACCTCCTAATTTAACATCAGCAGAACCATAAGACGATTTCGCTTCACTTTCAAAGTTGACTGTGTATGTCGCAGAATATGTGTTAAGCAAAAACGCAAACATCAGTGTAAATAAAAAGTAAATTTTTCTCATAATCCAATAATTTTTAAATTGTTTAATTATAATAATAAGAACAAGGTAAAGGTATAAAAAGTTTTTGATTTACCGGTGTTTATTGTATTAAAAATCAATGCTATTGCAGGTATAAAAAAACGCTGCCGGAATTTAGAGGTTCCGGCAGCGTTTTTTATTTAAAGGAATTCGTAAAGTTTATAATATCACTTTAGACACTCTGTTTCCCGTTTTTACAATTAATACGCCTTTTGCAGTTGCATTAATCGTATTGATTCCGTCTTCAGCCAAGCGGCTAACAATTTTTTGTCCGGTCATGGTGAATACTTCAATCATTTCTCCAACCGAAGCATTTACCATAATCTGCCCTTGAGCTGTCCAGGCATGAGCAGCGGATTTTAGTGTAGAAAGACCTGTAAAAGAAGAAGGAGACATACTTATTGGAACTAATTGCTGAGTTGTATTATATGTTAGTAATACACCGATAATATCTTGCGCAGTTGTAGGAATACTCGTTCCAACCAATGGTAAATCGGAATACTGAAGTCTCATTACGCCTGAACCTGACGCATCTGTTAACGTATAATTTGTGTTGACTGCGAATGTTCCTGTCTCTTCAATAGTTACGTTGTTTATCTGTATTAGTTTTGCCTGATAATCATTTGATAGTTGAGCTAAAGTAAGTACTTGAGGTGCAACAGTATTTCCGGTGGATGAAGCAGCTCCGGTATCTTGATATGGTGTAAATTGAATCATTCCTCTAAATTCTCCCAAAGTTCCAAGAATTCCCGTTATTCCATCACCGACATTGTAAGTTGAAGTTATAACTCCTCCTGCATCATCAATTAATATTCCTCCCGTAGCATCTTGAATATATTTTGCATTTCTAGAAGAAGTCATTAATGTGATAATAGCTTCACCTGTAAGTTTGTAGAGATTGGTAGATGGCAATGAAACTGCTCTGAGATCAGCAATAGTTGCTACTTCTATTGGGAATGTGTATGTAGCAGTCGAAATAGAACTTGGTTCTAAGCCATCAGCATAAGCAATTGCTTTGATTGTCGTAGTTGTAGAAACATTTATTGGGGTACCGGCATAGAGTGTTCCGTTTCCGGTGTTGTTCGGGTCTGTGCCGTCAGTAGTATAATAAATAGAAGCTCCTGCTGTTGCACTTGAAAGAGAAACATCTTGAGGAGTAATGTACGCCCCACCTTCAGGAGAGAAAGTAGGAGTGGCTGTCGGGATAGCACCTCCTGTTATACCGTAAACCGCAACATCATCAATATATAATCTGGAAGTTCCAGAAGGTGCAGTTTCAAATGTCATTGTAAATTTAATTCTAACATTTGCAAATTCTCCTGTAGGGCTTATTGTATAAGTATATTCAGTTGCTGAAGTAGAAAGATTGATTGTTTCTTCACCTTGATATGTGCCACCTCCATCGGTAGAAAACGATACTATTACATTAATGCCTGCAGTATTCTTAGCTTTAAAAATAACCTTAGTCGCTTTTGGCAAATCAAAATTGGTAAAAGTGTAACCAAAATTATTTGGAGCAGCTGTGTACCATCTCATCTGCATGGATTGTGCGTCTGTAATCGCAGAGGTGGTTGATGGAGTTCCATAATAAGTCCCCCATTGTTTGCCTTCAGCTCCGGTAAATGCTACAGTTGTGTTGTTGTAAACGGTTCCGGCTGTAAATTCATCGATACTTTCAAAACCAGTAGAATAGATAATAGATTCTTGTGCCCATGAAACACTTCCCACCAACATTACAACGGCAAGAAGCATCATTTTTAAAAATGTAGTTTTCTTCATAATTTATAAAATTTTATTTTTTAATATTTGAATTATAAGAATGAGTAAAGATAGACATAAAAAACCGAATTTGCATAATTAACTTATTAAAATTCAATGATATTTTAAAAGCTGTCATTTTAATCTGAAAAACGTTGTTTTTTATCGATTCTGAAAACTATTTTCGGTAGTTCAAAATAAGAAAAATTGGTATTATAAAATGCAACAATATTTATACCAGGTTGTGTTTATGGTTGGACACATCGCAGATTCATTACTGTTGTCTTTTGATTATAAACTTTAAACCGACAGATTATAAAAGTTTTACCTGTAAGCATATAGATTCTCAGCGCTTTGTTTTCGGGAGTGTTTTTCTCGAAAAAAATAGTGAAATCAGATTTTCCTCTGAATGTTAATTCATGTTTTATAACTATAGTGCTCTTTTTTTGTCTAAAATTGAAATATTGTGCTAATTTTGAACAACTAACCAAAAAATATGTTTTATATTTGTAAAATTATTATACCTAAAAAATCAAAAAATGAAGAAAAATTTAACTTTACTATTAATTTTGTTGCTATCGGTGGGAGCCGCGGCACAATACAGAGATTGGTCAAAATGGTCGATAACCGTAGAAGGCGGTTTGAATCGGTTTGATGGAGACGTACAGCAAGACTATGACAAAATCTTGCCTACTTCTTTGAACAAATTGACATTGGGTGGAGCGTTGGAATATACACCTTTTCCAGCGTGGACAATTGGAGCAGAATATAATTATCTCCCTCTTGCCGCGCTTAATAAAGGAGTGGAAGGGAATCCTGAGTATGTAATCGCTGATTTTAACAGCACAATGCATAACGTTGGTTTGTTTACCGGAGTTAACTTTATCAAAGCGTTTAACCCTGTTTCTACCTCCAAGTGGGGAATTTGGGGAAGTGTCGGCCTTGGATACGCCTGGTATCACAGTGTTTACAAAACAGATAGAGCCGGAACGGGTGTTACAGGTGGACACCAAAATCAATACACCGATTTCAACGATGACTTTAATGGAAAAGCGATGTACATTCCTGTGGCGTTATTGTTAGAATATAATATTTCCAAAAGTTTTGCATTGGGACTGAAAGGTCAATTCAGAGGTTATAATAAAGATTATTTGGAACAAAGAATCCAAAAGGGCGTAACAAATGACAATGTAGAAATGGCTACACTCCAGCTGCGATATAAGTTCTGTGCCAACAGAAAAGACCATACCCGCAATATAAATATGGCTGAATATGCCGGATTTGCTACTCAAGATGATATAGACAGGCTGGATCGCCGTATCGACGGGCTTGCTCCTACCGGGCCTGATCCACGTATTGATGACTTAGACAGAAGGCTTAAAAAGTTAGAAGATTATCTTGATATTGACGGACCGGATGACGACAATGATGGCGTAGCAAACAGCCGCGATCAGGAACCGAATACTCCTGCCGGAAATCAGGTGGACTTCTGGGGAAGAACAATTCCGAAAGGTACTGCATATGACCCCGCAGCATTTATTTTCTTCGACTTTGACAAAACTGACTTAGATGAGGAAGCTCACAGATCAATTCGTATCGCAGCTGAAAAACTAACAGCAGATCCTGAGCTTCTGGTTGAAGTTCGCGGATTTACAGATAATATGGGATCGAACGCTTACAACGCAGACCTCAGCCAACGTCGCGCTGACAAGGTGAAAAATGAATTAGTTGAAAGATATGGTATAGATGCGAACAGAATCGTAGCTAATGGTAAAGGAAAATACAATCCGGATGATGATATTGTGCCTTACCGTCCGTATCGTACCGCGGTATTCTTCTACAGCAAATAGCTTGTAGTTAACACATTAGGTAATTTAGCTGATAAATACGACAAAACCCACATGATTCTGTGGGTTTTGTTTTTGTATTATCAACTTTCTTTTGATAGCAGTTGTTTTAGTTGTGTAAAAATAAATACTTTATGACAAAAAAAGATTTACGTATTATATTTATGGGTACTCCCGAATTTGCTGTGGAGAGTCTGAAAGCTTTAGTCGAAGGCGAATACAACGTAGTGGGCGTGATCACAATGCCTGATAAACCTGCAGGACGTGGACATAAAATCCGATTTTCAGCTGTGAAAGAATATGCTCTTAAACATAATTTACCTGTTTTACAACCTGAAAAACTGAAAGATGAGCGTTTTTTAATGGAACTGCGAGAGCTTAAAGCTGATTTACAAATTGTAGTTGCTTTTCGGATGCTGCCGGAGGTGGTTTGGAGTATGCCAAAATACGGTACTTTCAATCTTCATGCGTCGCTGCTCCCCCAATATCGTGGCGCTGCTCCAATCAATTGGGCAATCATAAACGGTGAAACTGAAACAGGCGCTACCACCTTTTTCCTTACACACGAAATTGATACCGGGAAGATTATTTTACAAAAACAAATACCCATTCTACCTCAAGATAATGCCGGAATAATCCACGATAAATTAATGACTCTTGGTGCAGGCATGGTCACTGAAACTGTTGATTTGCTATTAAAAGGAACTATTGACGCTATCCCCCAAGAAAAATTGATAGATAAAAATCAATCCCTGAAACCGGCTCCGAAAATTTTTAAGGAGACTTGCGAATTGAAGTTTGAAATGAGCGTGAGTGATGCAAATAATCTGGTACGCGGACTTTCACCCTATCCGGCTGCTTGGGCGGAGCTAAAATTTCCGCAACTCACCGAACCGATAGTTCTGAAAATATTCGAGTCAATCCCGGAAAAAACTTCTCACTCGGATTCATTAGGAAAAATCATTCTTAATGAAAAAAAATCAGCAAAAATAACCTTAAAAGACGGTTATCTCCATCTTGTTGAAATTCAGGCACCCGGGAAAAAACGGATGAAAATCAGCGATTTTTTGAATGGGTTGAAATAGTGTCGGGACTTTGAAAACAATCTTCCGTAAGCGCCGGATCTTTATTTACCTGAGTTCGATTAATAAATCGTGTTTGTTAGAAAAATAAGATTATTAAAGATGGTTCTACTGGATTTCGTGTGACAAAAATAAAACATTAAGATTTCATTTAGAAGTTAAGGGACTTTTAGAAATAAATATATTTACATTAAGTCAATATTAAATCCTTAATGAAACCTTAATTTGA